>JAQTRC010000157.1 GCA_028712665.1 Desulfuromonadaceae bacterium | reverse complement strand
CAGGCCAGGGACAAGTTTGCACTGCACGGCATCGGTATCGACCCGCCCCGCCTGGATCTGGGCGCAATGATGCTCCGCAAGGATGACGTGGTCAAGAAGCTGACGGATGGCATTGCCTATCTCTTCAAGAAAAACGGGATTGAAAGAATCCATGGAACGGCCTTTCTTGCAGGAAGGGATAATGCCGGCCATCATCAGGTCAAGGTGAAGCCGACCGTTCCTTCGCCTCTCCCTGAGGGAGAGCAGAATCTTCCGGAGCCACACTCTGCTGACGTGACCTTAACCGCGCCAAGGATTATCGTTGCGACCGGCAGCGAGGCGGCAGCTCTGCCCGGTATCCCTTTTGATGGCCAGCTGGTGGTTACCGCTCGTGAGGCGCTATCGTTTGACAGAGTTCCCGAACAGATGGTCGTTGCCGGCGGCGGCTACATAGGGCTCGAAATGGGCTCGGTCTGGCGGCGTCTGGGTGCCCGGGTGACGGTGATTGAGATGTTGCCGCAGATCCTGCCTAACATGGATCGTCAGGCGGCTGACGCCATCTATCGCTCGCTGCGCAAACAGGGGATCCAGTTCAAACTGGGTGCGAGGATTACCGGTCTGCGCCGGATCGGCGCGAAGGCAATCGTAGAGTTTAACGCCGGCGCTGACAGTGAGGAGATAGATTGCGACAAAGTTTTAGTGGCCGTAGGCCGACGCCCTATGACAGCCGGATTCGGTCTTTTGGAGCTTGGTGCAGTCTTGGACGAGAAGGGGAGGGTGGTAGTGGATGGCAACTACCAGTCGACGGTACCGGGTATTTATGCCATCGGCGATCTGGTCCCAGGCCCGATGCTTGCTCATAAGGCTTCCGAAGAGGCGGTGGCCTGCGTTGAACGGATGGCTGGTAAAACGACAACGGTCGAGTATGAATACATCCCCGGAGTGGTCTATACCTGGCCGGAAGGGGCCTCTGTCGGGAGTACCGAAGAAGAGCTGAAGGAAACCGGCATCCCGTACCGGAGTGGCCGATTCAATTTTGCCGCGCTGGGGAGGGCACGTTGCATGGATGAGACCGAGGGATTTGTCAAGATTCTGGCCCACATGGAGACAGACAGGGTGCTGGGGGTTCATATAGTGGGCCCGAGGGCATCGGATCTGATAGCCGAGGCTTCCACAGTGATGAACTTTGTCGGCACGGCTAGGGATATCGCGCTGATCTGCCACGCCCATCCGACTCTGCCGGAGGCGATCCGGGAGGCGGCGTTGGATGTGCATAAAGAGGCTATACATGCGTGAACAAAATTGTCAGGAGGGCACCTCATGCAAAAAAGTCTGACCACAAAGATCCTGGAAGCCCATCTCGTTGAAGGAGAGCTGATTCCCGGCCAAGAGATATCCATTAAAATAGATCATACCCTGTTGCAGGATGCCACTGGAACCATGGCGATGCTGGAGTTCATCGCAATGGGGCTTCCGCGCGTCAAAGTTGATCTGGCTGCGCAGTACATCGACCACAACTTGCTGCAGACAGATTACAAAAATGCCGACGATCATGCCTTTCTAACATCGGCAGCGATGAAGTTTGGGTTGTACCTATCCAAGCCTGGCAACGGCGTTTCACATCAGGTTCACCTGGAACGGTTTGGAGCCCCCGGTCTGACCCTTCTGGGGGCCGATTCGCATACTCCGACGGCGGCCGGGCTTGCCATGCTGGCGATTGGAGCCGGTGGCCTGGATGTGGCGCTTGCCATGGCCGGACACCCTTTTAATCTTCCCTGCCCGAAAGTGTTTGGAGTCAGACTGACCGGTCGCCTGCCTGACTGGGTTTCAGGCAAGGATGTGATACTGGAAATGTTGCGCCGTCATACGGTCAAGGGGGGCGTCGGCAAGGTTATTGAGTATTATGGCCCGGGCGTTGCGACTCTTTCAGTTACTGATCGCGCCACCATCGGTAACATGGGAGCCGAGTTGGGAGCGACATCCTCGCTGTTTCCTTCTGACGAGCGGACTCGCGAATTTCTGGTTTCTCAGGGAAGGGGCGACTGCTGGCAACCGCTGGCTGCTGATGAGGGAGCTCTATACGACGAGTACGACGAAATAGATCTTTCCACGCTGGAGCCGCTTATTGCCTGCCCCTCCTCCCCTGACAACGTGATGAAGGTTGCGGAGGTGGCAGGGACAAAAGTGGATCAGGTCATCGTCGGGAGTTCGGTGAACTCGTCGTACCGCGATCTGATGACCGTCTGCCGAATGGTGGAGGGGAGCCGTATCGCGCCGGGAGTACATTTTCATGTGAATCCGGGAAGTCGCCAGGCGTTGGAGAACGTTGCCCAGGATGGCGGCGTATTGATGCTGCTGATGGCTGGAGTCAGTATTCACCAGTCCGGCTGCCTGGGATGCATCGGAATGGGACAGGCGCCGGGAACAGATCAGGTCAGTTTGCGAACATTTCCTCGCAACTTTCCTGGAAGAAGCGGCACCCAAGATGATAAGGTCTACCTATGTTCACCGGAAACGGCCGCAGCATCAGGGCTTGCAGGTGTGATCACCGATCCGCGCACTCTTGCGTCTACCAAACCCTATCCTGCGGTGCAGAATCCCGAAAAATATCTTCTGGACGATTCCGGTATCATCTTCCCGCTTGAAGATAGTTCTACGGTCGAGATCAAGAGCGGGCCGAACATAGTTCCGTTTCCGGTTTTTGAAGCGCTGCCCGATACCCTGCAAGCCTCTGTCGTGATCATGCTTGGTGACAATATAACTACCGATCACATCATGCCGGCCGGCAATAAAGTATTGCCGCTACGCAGCAATATCCCGGCAATCAGCGAACATGTATTCGAGCAGGTGGATGCCGATTTTCCGTCCCGTGCACGTTCTGCCGGAAATGGTATCGTCATCGGAGGGGAAAACTACGGACAGGGCTCTTCCCGCGAACATGCCGCCATCGCGCCCCGTTATCTGGGTATCCGCGTCAAGATTGTCAAAAGCTTTGCCCGGATTCATAAGGCCAACCTGATTAATTTCGGCATATTGCCGCTGGTTTTCAAAAATCCGGCCGATATGGATCTCTTCAATCAGGGGGATCAAGTATCTTTTCCGGATCTTCGGCGTCTAGTTGAGAGTGGCGCCACTGAAATCCCGTTGCTGATCGATGGCAGGGAGATTGTCACTCTGCTGCACGTCTCCGCTCGCCAACGCCAGGAATTATTGGCCGGCGGAACACTCAATTTCGTAAAGGCAAATAAATATTGAAGGAGTTGTTTTAATGCCGATATCAAGCCGTAAAACCAAGATAATTGCTACCCTGGGTCCTGTAAGCTCGTCTCCTGAAATGCTGCATAAGTTGATGCAGGCGGGGGTTGATATCTTCAGGCTCAATTTTTCTCATGGTGACAATGTTCAAAAGCTTGAATTAATTGGAGTTATTCGAAGGGTTTCGGAAAAGATCGGACGTCAGGCCGGTATTCTGGCCGATTTGCAGGGACCCAAGATAAGGACCGGCAAGATGGCCGGCGAGGGGATGACACTAACCAAAGGAGAAGAAGTGGTCATCACTACCGATGATGTGCTTGGCGATGGAGGTATCATTCCGACGATATATCGTTCTCTGCCGTATGACGTACATCCTGGTTCGCGAATCCTGTTGGATGATGGTCTGCTGGAGTTGAAGGTTGTTGCAGTTGAAGGCGAACGGGTACGTTGTCAGGTTGTTGCAGGCGGTCTTCTCAAGAACAATAAAGGCATCAACCTGCCCGGCGTGAATGTTTCGGCTCCTTGTCTTACTGAAAAGGATCTGATCGACCTTGACTTTGCTCTCGATGCCGACGTTGATTTTATTGCACTCTCGTTTGTGCGCACCGCCGAGGATATTGAAGAAATCAAGAAGATTATCCATCAAAAAGGGAAAGACACTCCGGTTGTGGCAAAGATAGAGAAGCCGGAAGCGCTGCGCAATTTTAAGAAAATACTCAAAGTCACGGATGCTGTCATGGTTGCCCGCGGTGATCTGGGGGTAGAGATTGAACCGGAGAAGGTACCGATATATCAAAAAAAGATCATCCAGGCCTGTAACGAGGCGGGCAAGCCGGTCATAACTGCGACACAGATGCTCGACTCGATGATTCGTAACCCGCGTCCCACCAGAGCTGAGACATCAGATGTCGCCAATGCCATTCTGGACGGCACAGATGCAATAATGCTATCCGCCGAGACGGCATCAGGCGATCACCCGATAGAATCGGTTGAAACGATGGTTCGCATAGCAAGGGATGTGGAGAGCACCCCCTTTCTTGGCAGAGGCGAAAAGAGCACCGGTCAAGTTTCAACAGTCGCACAAGCTGTTGCCGAATCGTCCTGCCGGGCCGCATCTACACTCAAGGCAAAAGCGATAGTGGTGTTTACGCGTTCAGGCAGCACGGCAAAGCTTATATCAGCGTTTCGTCCATCTACTCCAATAATAGCGTTCACCGCCTCAACTGATATCCGGAGGAGGCTTTCAATCTTTTGGGGAGTTCAATGTATTGATGTCGGCATAATGGAAAATACCGACCAACAGATTTTCGAGGTTGAAAAAAAACTGTTGGATACCGGCTTTAAAAATGGCGATCTGATCGTCATTACGATGGGTACTCCTATTGAAACGCGCGGCTCTACAAATCTTATGAAAGTTCATAAGCTTGGCACTCATGGATTTTACGAGGTATTTTAGGGACATTTCGGTTGCCGATTAATTTTTTGCGCGGATCGCATTTTTCTTTTGACAGAAACTTTCACATCATGCTAGAAAGCATGTCCCTGTTGACTATTTGATTCTGGGGCGGAAAAAAAAGATTGCTGGCGAAAAAAATATTGACAGCAAAAGTTGTTTTGTGTATATTCCGGATTCCTGATTGACTTTGGTCTTTGAAAACCGAATAGCAGTTTTACTTATTTGATTGTAAGAATTTGTCAGCAGAAATTGATTTGAGTTTGTTTAATCAGACTTTCGGTATACAAC
>JAQTRC010000156.1 GCA_028712665.1 Desulfuromonadaceae bacterium | reverse complement strand
GGTATCGACTTATATCAAGCTGTTTTTGTTTATTGCTCTTAAATTGATCTGCATCAAAGTTATTGCGCAGATACTATGAGATAGATTGATTCAAGATTTGCAAATTCAGGACGTTGTACAACGGGACGATGTTTATGATTTTTTCAAACAGACATTGTAAGATAGTTACAATACTATTACTGCTGGTGCAGATGTGTCTGCCGCTTTCCGGACCGCTCTACATCTCAACTAATGTGAGTTCAATCGAAAAGAGTCTCACGGAAACTGCGTGTCTCCATGCCGATGCCGATACCGACCATCAATCCAAGGATGGCCGCGAGCAGATTCCCCACTGCCATGAACTTGATGCGCCATGCGACACTGTATCCGGCGCTCTAATTAAACACTCGCCGCTCATTTCCAAGCTCACTGCTTCACACAGTGGAGCCTTTTTGCCAGGTTACGGCGCTCCGCTGGAAATTCCCCCGAAAAATATTGTTTGACTCATATCTGCCCGGATCAGTCTCTTTCGATGCAAAGCACTCCTGGCAGCATCGTGCAGATTCCCTTTGTACTACTGAATCAACAATCAAACCATGAATATATACGGGAGAATAAATCATGAGATATACACACATTTTTAAAATAAGCATGTTAGCAGTGGCAGCGTTTACAGTTCTTTTTATTGCCACTTCTCGCGATGCCGCTGCCCATTGTGACACCTTGGACGGACCGGTAATCCAGGATGCCAGAAAGGCCATCGATGCCAAAGACATTACTCCAATTCTGAAATGGGTAAAGCCGAAGGATGAAAAAGCTGTTCAAGCTGCCTTTAACAAGGTGCTTGCAAATAAATCAAAGACGCCTGAAACGGTTGAACACTCATTCTTTTCAACGCTTGTTAAAATCCATCGCGCCGGCGAAGGCGCCCCGTTTAGTGGCCTTCAACCTGCCGGAGCAGTTGAACCGGCTGTAGCCGAAGCTGACAAGGCTTTGGCGACCGGTTCATCCGACGCTCTTGTGAAGCTGGTCACTGACGATGTTGCAGCCGGGATCAAAACGCGTTTCGAGCATGCCGCGGCTACCTACAAACAGAAGGATGAGAGTGTCGCCCATGGACGGGAATTTGTGGAAGCCTATGTTGCGTACACCCATTATGTTGAACGGCTTCATCAGGACGCGACCGGCAAAGACGCACATGGTGCGGAAGGCGAACACGACAAGCACAAAAATCAGTCTGGACACTCTGAACACTGAATGCTGCCGCACGATTCAGAGTGAATAGGATCTGCCTGACAGGAAACGCATCCTGTCAGGCAGAGGGTTCGATGCAGTGCTTGTAGATCGGGACAATTTTCACCTGTTCCAGCCGCTGCTCCCCAGACGAGAGGACCAGTAAGATGAGTATACTTTCAACAAAATCAGTAAGTACTGTACGTACCGCTGTTCAATGGTTCTTTATGTTTTGGGTGGTCTGTATCGGAATCCGATTCGGTATGTTTGTCAACGGCGCTGAAAGCGGCACAATCGCTCCCCTGGTTTCGCGTCCGCCGGGTGTGGAGGGTTTTTTACCTATCGGAGCCCTCACCAGCTTGAAGTTCTGGCTTGTTTCCGGAACAATCCATCCGGTCCATCCTGCGGCTCTGGTTATTTTCCTGGCGATCCTGCTAATGAGCCTGCTTGCCAAGAAATCTTTCTGTTCCTGGCTTTGTCCGGCCGGAACAGTATCAGAAACGCTGCACAAGCTGGGGCGGCCCTTGTTTGGCCGGAATTTCCGCATCTGGCCCTGGCTCGACGTCATGTTGCGCGTAATCAAGTATCTGCTGCTTTTGCTCTTCGTTAAGTTCATCCTGCTGGACATGTCGGTCGAAGCCATGGGTCGGTTCCTGGATGCACCCTATTGGGCGGTCAGCGATGTCAAAATGCTCCATTTTTTCACCCGCATCTCCGTAACGACGATAGTGGTTCTTTCGATCTTGACCTTCTTTTCTCTCTTATACAAAATGTTCTGGTGTCGGTATCTCTGCCCATATGGAGCTTTGCTGGGCCTGCTTAGTGTCGTCAGCCCTTTCAAAATACGCCGGGACGCGGTCGGCTGCACCGGCTGTCAAAGCTGCTCTTCTGCCTGCCCCTCCGGTCTTGAAGTGCATTCCAGCAGAGCGGTTTCTTCACCGGAGTGCACAGGCTGCCTGACTTGTGTGGCGAACTGTCCAAAACGAAATGTTCTCGCGATGCAGCCCGTACTCTGGAAACAGCCGTTACCGGTGTGGGTTTACCCTGCAGCCGTTGTGCTCATCTTCATGACAGCGATCGGTGTCGGAATGGTCAGCGGGCACTGGCAAAGCTCGCTGAAATATGCCGATTACCAACGGCTCATCCCGCTCGTTCCGTACTTGAGTCATTGAGGTTAAGGCGATAATTGTATGAGAAGGTCCACCTTATTCCTCACACACCGCCAAACATGGTTTACTTGCCCTGTATCAAAGAAACCCAACTGTAGTGCGCATATTGTCTGGAGTGGGAAAGCATGGATTTCCAGTTGCCGGACGAAGGTTCCACTTACTCTAATGATGTAAAAAGTCGAATGTTTGAAGCAGCTGCAATCGGGATGGAGGAATCGGGATGATTGTTAGAGAGCGCCCCAACGGGCTGCGCCTGTTTTTTATAATAAAGGGATCCATAGTTCCGCGCATCAAATGGCCGCTTTGTACTACGATTCTGCTTGCGACCATCGTAACGGTGACGCACGGAACCCTGTTCAAGCTGAAGATTACCATGACCCCCATCCCTTTCAGCCTGATCGGACTTGCCCTTGCCATCTTCATCGGATTTCGCAACAGTGCAAGTTATGACCGATTCTGGGAAGGAAGAAAACTGTGGGGCGAACTGATAATCATGTGCCGCAGCCTGACACGGCAGATTCTCACCTTCGTTTCGTCCGAACACGACCATGCCACGAACCGACCTCCATTCGATCATGGTGATTTTCGAACCAGGATTGTCTACCGGCTCATAGCCTTTGCACATGCTCTGCGGCATCACCTCAGAGATTCTGACCCTTTAGACGAGTTACGGGAGTATCTCGTCGAGGATGAGGCGGCGCAGCTCAAGATCGCTCACAACCAACCTCTGTTTCTCTTGCAACGCATGGCGTATGATTTACGCCAATGTATTGAGAACAAACTGATTCATGACTATTTTGCTGCCAGTATGGATGCTAATATAACTTCGCTTACAACCGTCCTTACCGGATGTGAGCGGATCAAAAATACGCCGATTCCATTCACCTATAATTTGCTCTTGCATCGCACCGCCTATCTCTACTGCTTTCTCCTTCCATTCGGACTCGTCGATTCGATTGGTTTAATGACCCCTTTTGTGGTCGGAATCGTATCGTTCACTTTTTTTGGTCTGGACGCATTGGGTGACGAGATTGAAGAGCCTTTCGGCGTGCTGCCCAACGATCTCGCGCTTTCATCGATGTGCAGGACGATTGAAAGAGATCTCCGTGCAGCACTCGGAGAAGATCACCTGCCCGAGCCATTGCTTCCAGTGCATTACCGTATCTTGTAAGAAGATGTTCGGTCCGGCAGTAAACTCGATGCTTAGTACTTATTTCTTGACTAACTGAATTAATCCGAATAACATGTGAATACATAATCACATGAGGTAAGCCATGTTAGAAAAGAAAAGCACTCGCATTCGTAAGGAAGAAATCGTCCAGGCGGCTCTTGAGGTTGTCGGAAAAAAAGGTGTTCGCGCACTAACCATTGCGGCCATTGCCGAAGAGGCCGGGATGAGCGAAGCGAATATTTACCGTCACTTTGTCGGCAAAGATGACATCTATGCAGCCCTTGGAGACTTCATCGGTAGCGCGGTTATGGGCAAAGCAGCCACCATTGCCGGGGGGAGTCGCAAGCCTCTGGAAAAACTGGAGACCATTTTCTTCTCCCATATAGACCTTCTGTTGGAACATCCGGGAATACCCCGATTCGTTTTTTCAGACGATGTCCACCTGACACACCGCAATGTTGCGGAAATGCTGTTGCGGCGTATCGGAAACTATGTGGATACAATTTCAGGCATTATCGCGGCGGGAATTGTCGAGGGAGATATTAAACCGGGGTTAGCTCAAAGGGAAACAGCCCTGACCCTCCTGGGCATGATCCAGTTTACCGCACTCCGCTCGACATTGAGCAATGAATCGTTTGATATCAGGGGCGAAGCTGAAAAACTCTGGAATAATTTTATGGGTCTGATCAGTTGATTTTTTTGTCCAATATGCGAATATATGTTCACATATAATTCTATTTATCGAATATAGGTGGTCCGTTATGAAACATGCCATGATCTGCCTGATCATACTTATTATCTCCTCCCTGCCGCTTTATGCCGCCTCCAGCTTGACTCTCGAGGAGGCGTTGGAGGCGGCCCGGGAAAATCACCCCCAGGTCATCGAAGCCAAAGAAAACCTGCACGCTGCCGAGGCGAGAACAGGCTTGGCGCTCGCCAGTTACTACCCACAGATCAGCATCGCCGCCGATTGGAACAGGGGGCGCTCTTTCCTGACAGCTCTTGAAAGCATCAGGGCGACTGAAATGAGCAGCACGGTGCTGTACCTGAAGCAGACTATATATGATTTTGGCCGCACCGCCGGCGCGGTCGAGGCGGCTCGCAGCAATCGGGAAGCCGCCGATAAAGCCGTTGCAGTGAGCAGACAAGAGTTGGTTTTCCGCGTCAAAACGGCCTTTTATCTGCTTCTTGTGGCTGATAAGCAGATCATTGCCGTAATGGAAACCGTCAAGGCACGGGAAGAAGTGTTTCGGCAGGCGCAGGAATTCTTCACTCAGGGGATCAGTGCAAAGGTGGATGTTGCAAGGGCCGAGGCGAATCTGTTTTCTGCCAGGACCGCATTGATCAGGGCGGAAAACAACAAAAGGATCGCGAGGGTTGAGCTGGCTAACGCCATGGGGATAGCATCTCTGGAGGAGCGCTCTCCGATTGAGTCTGCTCAGG
>JAQTRC010000054.1 GCA_028712665.1 Desulfuromonadaceae bacterium | reverse complement strand
CTGGATTTGATAGCTATTTCGAATTCCACTCCACAGCCAACAAGCCCCCACCTTCATTATTTCCTTACAGGGAGGATATCAACTTTAGCCAAAAGTTTTGACCATCGCATTTCGACCCAACAGCCCCCAATGATCATCTGTTATGCATTAGACATCTGGCGCAGTTTTGTGACGTCGCGTATCGGTGGCGCTCCAAAGTATTACTAGGCAGCTGCATCAAAACTATTTACTCACTGTAGAAAGAATAATGTCACCGTACCACGCTTCTGCAACTCCATCGGTATTATCAGTATCGGTCATGATAGCAATTGCTTCAACTTCCGGAGGATCAGATCCGAACATAAGACGATAATCGGCAAACAAGTCCCTCTCCTCAGTCAACCACTGTCCGGCTTTCCCATTACCCGATTCCACAGCCACCATTTTTGAGTCGGCGGCATATACGCTCGGAACAGAGTTCCCTTTGGCCAGTTTATTAGCCCAGATATAGTTTATCGCCTTCATTTGCCAAAAATACCCTCCAGTGAAGACAACATATATACGTGCGGCATAGTCATCGCCACTTTTTAGTTTCTCATCACCGTTCTTGATAGTGTCTGCTATTTTCCAACTCCAGCGCAAGTAACGGTACTTCGAAGGTTGAAAACTGATTTTCCTTATCATCCCGGACGCGGAATCATGACTGGCAGCTTTAACTACCGTTCGGCTATCTTCTTTTACCAGACTGTAGTCAGTCCTTCCTTTGAAGCTCTTTGTTTCCCAGCCGGTCAAGCCGTCAGTAGCAAAGCGACTGACTTGAATTTCATCCGCACTCGCAAGAGACACAAATGCGCACACAATAGCAGGTATTGCCCAAAATACTTTCATGGCACGAGCGCCCCTGTACAACTGGAACCCTCACCGGCAGTGCAGCAATAACAGTGCTGGGCAAGATCGATTTGCTTTCCGCTCATACCGGCATCATCCAGTTCGGAAATCGTTATTTCAGAACCATCATCCGCTGTAATAGGCATTCCAAGAGCCTGGTTGAAATCACAATTGTATATTTTCCCCTGCCAATCGACACTAATCAGAGTGCGGCACATGATATTGCCCGCTGCCTCGGGATTGAAGCTACCTGCCAGCATGCGCAGGTAGTTTGAGTACGTGCCGGCAGCTTCGAGATGCTCGCGGAAACGTCCAATTGGAGCGTTCGTGATCGTGAAAAGATGATTGAAGATGATACCGTGGTTGACAGACAGCTCGGTCTTGTATGCCGCTTCCAAACCCTGCTGACTACCGGGAACAAAGTCTCCGCCCGGATTGTAGACCAGATTAAGCTCCAGATCTTTTCCATAGCCAAGGGAATTGAGCCTCTTCAGTACCCGAATACACTTTTGATAGACATCGGTGCCTCTCTGCTGGTCAACGTTTTCTTTCAGATAGCATGGAAGTGAGCCGACAATGGTCAGGTCGTGGTTTCGACTAAACTCCGGCAGCCATTCCCACCCCGGTTCAGCCATAATCGCGAGATTACTGCGCAGCATGCGGCGTGGCGCCACCCCTTCAGTCTGCTCTATAAGATAGCGGAAGTTCGGATTCATCTCAGGAGAGCCGCCTGTTATATCCAGAGTAAGATCGGGATGACGTGTAAGAAATCCGGCAATCTGATTCATGACATCAGTTCCCATAATTTCCATACCTCGACTCGAAGCATCGACATGGCAGTGAGTGCAGTGCAGATTGCAGAGGTTGCCCAGGTTGACCTGCAGGGTATGCAGGCTTTCAAAGGTTTCGTACTTTGGATTTATCGCCAGCAGGCGGTCTTTGAATGATGTCACCATGTTTCGTACTTACTCCTTTGATATCAGTTTATTGATAGTCCCTGGCTCCAGCACATTATACAGACTGCTTTCTTGCCTTGAATCGATTGTACAAAACCGGCACCAATGCAAACAGTCCGAGCAGCGCGAACGAACCGAGCACCCTGGGCGAGGCGATTCCGGAGAGAGAATCGATCGTTGCCAGACTGGCGCCGGCATTGACGTAGACAAAGCCGCCCGGAATGATGCCGAGCATGGTACCGAAAAAGAATGTCCGGAGCGGCAGCCGGGTCAGTCCGGCGGCCAGGTTGATCAAAAAGAACGGAAACAACGGTACCAGCCGCAGAAATAGCAGATAACTGAAGCCGCGCTCCTCAAGTTCCCGGTTCATCCCTTCCAGCTTGCCTCCGAATTTGTTCAGAACAACGTCACGCAGCAGATAGCGGGTCACGAGAAAAGCAAGGGTAGCGCCGATTGTCGCAGCAATGTTGGCGTAGACCGTTCCCATTATCGAGCCGAAGATCGCCCCGGCCGCCAGTGACAGAATTGCAGCGCCCGGCAGCGACAGGGCTGTCTGAATGATATAGATGGCCATGAAGCCGGCCACCATGATCAGCTTGTGAGCGGCATAATAATCAAGGAGCGTCTGGCGGTTAGCCTTGAGAGCTGTCAGCGTCAGAAAACGCTGCAGGTCAAAGTAGAAGAAGAGTGTGATAACCACGACACCGGTCAGAACCAGTGCGCTCTTTTTGACATTCATAGAACTATCCCCTCTGCCATTTCAACCAGCCGGAAAGCAGGTTCTTAACAAATGGCGTAAGCCGTGTGCGGTTGTAGGCATCAGCCAACCGCTTGATGACCTCGGCCTGGGTCGGATACGGATGAATAGTCTTGCCGATGGCGGAAATTCCGATACCATTGGTAATTGCGAGCGAAAACTCATTGATCATCTCCCCGGCATGACGGGCTACTATGGTTGCGCCAAGAATTTTGTCACTCCCCTTGCGCAGGTGAACCCGGGCAAACCCTTCCGTTTCGCCGTCAAGAACAGCCCGGTCGATATCCGACAGAGGGACGGTGAGTGTGGTCAATTCAATCCCTTTCTCTTTGGCATCACCTTCGTACATCCCGACATGGGCAATCTCCGGATCGGTATAGGTGCACCAGGGAATGGTGAGCAGAGATGCCTTCTGCCTCCCCATGAAGAGGGCATTGGCGATCAGGATGCGCGCCAGGGCATCGGCGGTGTGGGTAAACTTGAAGGGGAAGCAGATGTCGCCTGCGGCATAAACATTCGGATTTGAGGTTTGCAGGTTGTCACTGACCAGGACGCCTGTCCGGTCAAACGTGATGCCTGCTTTCTCCAGATCAAGACCATCAAGATTTGGTGCGCGACCAACAGCGACCAGTATGGCATCCACCGTCACATCTATCCGCTTGCCGTCACGTTCAAGATGCAGAATATTGTCACTACCGTTTTTTTCGACTCCGACGACTGTAACCCCAAGTTGCAGATCAATCCTGTCACGTACAAACGCAGCATGGAGAATCTCTGCGGCATCGGCATCTTCTCGGCCAAGGATATGGGCTCCCGGTTCGATCAGTGTAACCTGACTGCCGAAGCGGGCAAAGGACTGCGCCATCTCGCATCCGATGGGACCGGCTCCGATAACCGCCATCCGGGGTGGAAGTTCGGTAAGGGAGAATATGGTTTCGTTGGTAAGATACCCGGCTTCTTCCAGGCCCGGTATTGGTGGGGCGGCGGCACGGGCGCCAGTGCAGAGAGCGGCTTTCTTGAAGCGCAGGGTCTCTCCCGCCACTAGAACCGTGCCGGGACCACTGAAGCTTCCCTGGCCGATAAATACGTCAATCCCCAGTTCGTCGCGGAAACGGCGGGCTGAGTCGTGATGACTGATATCTGCCCGCAATCGGCGCATGCGCTCCATAGCGATGCCGAAGTCAAACCCCAGCTTTTGGCCATCCATTACTCCGAATTCAGCAGAGTTCCGGGCATGGTGGACGGCACGGGAGGCACTAATGACCCCTTTGGAGGGGACACAGCCGACATTCAGGCAGTCGCCGCCCATCAGATGCCGCTCGATCAAGGCAACTTTTGCACCTAATCCGGCGGCGCCGGCAGCCGATATCAAGCCGGCAGTGCCACCGCCGATGACCACAAGGTTATAGCATGGCGCTGGCTCGGGATTGACCCATTCTGACGGGTGAACATTAGCTACCAGGGTTTCATTGTGTGCATCATGGGGCAATACTTCAACACTCCCTGCCATGGTGATTTCCCGTGATTTGAATTTAAGCGTTTAAAAATCGACTATCTCGGCGAAAACTTCATTTACTTCTTTTACTTCTTTTACTTCTGTTGTGGCTGTCGTTGCGTCATAGGTTGCTATCCTGGTCATTTTCTTCTCCTCCTTGTCTGAACAGGTGTGCGCAATACCTCAGTTTAAGTTCGTAAATCAAGTGTTATTCGTAACGTCTCAAGACATTCTTTCATCGGACGCTCATCCTTTTTGAGCCGGGACATCATGATGCCACCCTCTATGGTGGCGATGATCTGTTTTGCCAGAGCTTCACTGCTGATGTCAGTTCTGATTTGCCCCGATTTCTGAGCCGCAGCGACAACGACTTCAACCCTGCTGATCCATTCATCGAAAACAGCATCGATAACAGCGGCAAATTCAGGGTCAGAATCACTCATTTCAAGGGCGGTGTTACCGAAAATACAACCACCGACAAATCCGGTGTCCAGATGCTTTTCCAAAGCGCAGAGAAAGAAAGTATCAATACATGCACCGGGATTCTCACCACCAAGAGTCTTAGTCAGAAAATCCATGAACTCAGCCGTTGCCTCACTCAAAACCTCTCGCGCGATCGCATTTTTCCCTGCAAAATGGAAATACAAGCTTCCTTTCTGCATACCTGTTGCAGCAACCAGATCACTTATCGTTGCGGCGTTGAAACCCTTGCTGTTAAAAAGCTCTCGTGCCACTTCAAGTATTTTTTCACGAGTTAATTCGCCTTTGGTTTTCATGTTGTCCTCCTCAAAAAAACCGAACGTTTGGTTTATTATTTCAGATATTGTGAGTATGTCAAATTGTTTTTTGCACTTGCATGCAAAATGGGAATCGAAGCGCCGAATCACTGATTCAGACCCAGGTCATTTCTCCTGTACTAAATGGGTGGATAAGTTAGATTGGGTTTAAGTACACCGCACCTAAACCAGCACATCGGCTTTTATGGGTTCGAAGGTTCTTTGTAGTGATTGTTCCTATGATTTAGGTATGTTAGAAATTAGTGAAATATGGGTCAGGTTCCGTTCCTGGGCATCACTTACATATCCGGCGCCGTCCGATGCACTCTCTTAAGCTCCCTGAAAACAGGGGCTTTTTCTGTGTAGGATATTCAATGTCGGTGAAGAATATTCTACAGTTACACCCCCTCGCCAAAATGGATAATTCAAACAGACTTGCAGTAATTACATGTTGTTGTACGATTTCAAACGAAATGGCACGTTACTTGATAGTACCGAGGCATGTGATCAAAAATCAAGGGAGCCAGAGGTGAATAAAAGAATAATCAATGTGATGATACTTGTAGCAGCGGTTACCCTCCTCTCCGTTCTTGCCTTTTATGTCAGGATCGGGACAACCGCTGATTCGGTAGCGCTCTTAAAGACGTCCGGTATGACCTGCAACAGCTGCTCAGACAGGATCACGGCTGCTCTTCAAACCGTTAAAGGTGTGGCGGCCACCGAGGTAGATGTCGAGGCAGGGTGGGTTATCGTCGGCTATGACACAAAGACTGTCAAGCCGGAGACACTGGCTGAGAAAGTTAATGGCGCCGGTTTCGTCAGCGCGGTTCATCAGTTGCTGACGCCTGAGCAATTCAGACAGATTACCGGCAGGGATATAGGAAAAAAAGTCGGCTCGACTTCGGGCGGTTGCAGTGGATGTGCTTCTAAAGGTGGTTGTGGTACTAAATAGTTCCTCATCCGCTGTTTCAGAATGGGTACTAAATAACAAATTTAAAAGGGAGATTGGAATGGCAACAAATCGTACGAAACAAGTTGTTTGGACAGGGATTGTTACGGTGGCGTTGTTTATTAGCGCAGTCACCGTATTTGCCTTCTCGCTCGGCAAGTATGAGAAGTTGACGGTTAGCAACGGAACTGTCACGCTGCCGGTAGCAAAACTGGCCGACGGCAAGGCACATTTCTACAAATTCGAGGATGGCGGCAAGGAAATCGCCTTCTTTGCGGTCAAGGCCTCTGACGGTAGTGTAAAAACCGCTTTTGATGCTTGCGATGCCTGCTATCGTTCCAAAAAGGGGTATGAGCAGCAGGGTGACAAGCTGAAATGCAATAATTGCAACCAGAAGTTTGCCGTCAACCGCCTCGGCCCCAACGCCACCGGCGGCTGCAATCCAGGCTATCTGCCACATCAGCTGAATGGCGGAACCGTTTCGATCAAGGCGAGCGATCTGAAAGAGGGAGCCAGATACTTCTGATGAAACTGCACACCATCTCCATCAATAACCTGAAGCGCCGTAAGGCCAAGATGGCATTTTTGACCATCGGACTGATGGTCGGAATCGCCACCATCGTCACCCTGGTGACCCTGACCCGCTCAATGTCGAGAGATATTGAGAGCAAAATGGACGAGTTCGGCGCCAATATCCTTATCACCCCCCGGAGCAACGGTCTCTCCATGAACTACGGCGGCATCGCCCTTGGTGGAGTGAGCTTCGATCAGCACGAGATCCGCGAAGAGGATCTGGCAAAGATTAAAACCATCGAAAACCGCAAAAACATATCGGTTGTCAGCCCAAAAGTGCTCGGAGGCGCGAAAATAAACAGTCGCGACGTGTTGCTTGCCGGCGTCAACTTTGAGAGCGAATTGAAGATGAAACAATGGTGGAAAATTTTCGGAAACGAACCAAAGTCGGATCACGACATTTTGCTCGGTTCCGATGCATCCAAACTGCTTGATCTCTCCCCCGGAGATAACCTGAGCATAAAGGGAGAAACCTTCAAAGTTGCCGGTGTGCTCGACCAGACCGGCTCGCAGGACGACGCCCTCGTCTTCGCGAGCCTTGCCAAGGCACAGAAGCTTTTGGGCAAGGCGGGCAAAATCAGCATGGCCGAGGTGGCGGCACTCTGTTCAGGTTGTCCCATCGGCGACATGGTGACCCAGATTGCCGAAAAAATCCCGGATGCAAAGGTATCTGCCATTCAACAGGTTGTTGAAGGGCGTTTGAAAGCGCTGGATCAGTTCAAACGATTTTCCTACGCTATGGCCGGGGTTGTGGTATTCATCGGCTCCCTGATAGTTTTTGTAACGATGATGGCGAGCGTCAACGAGCGGACTACTGAAATTGGGGTTTTCCGGGCCATCGGCTTCAGGAAGAGTCACATCATGCAAATAATCCTGCTGGAAGCCGCCATAGTCAGTCTGTTGGCAGGGTTTCTCGGCTATGCCGCCGGTATGGGGGGAGCCAGGCTGGCGCTCCCTTTCATGGCCGAAAGCAAGAATGCACAGCTGGTCTGGGATACTACGGTCGCATTTGGTTCAATCGGGCTTGCTCTGACGCTAGGTCTTCTGGCAAGCCTCTATCCGGCTCTGCATGCGAGCAAGATGGACCCGACTGAAGCGTTACGTGCGTTATAAGAACGTACAACAAGCCTTTTAATAGAACGCGGATTGAACGGATAAAGGCGGATTTTGAATCTTAAAATCGGAAAAATTAAATATTTTGTAAAGACAGAACCAACAAGCAGCAGAAACCGGATGTATTGCTTTTAACCCTGAATCGTTTTGGTTTAATCCGTGTAAAACCGTTCAATCCGTTAAATCCGTGTTCTATCGAATTTAATATATTTTGGAGATTTTTGTATGGCGCTCATCGAAATTAAAAACGTAAAAAAGCAGTACACCAGCGGTGATGATGTTGTCGAAGCCTTGCGAGGCGTGGATATAAGCATTGAGGCTGGCGAATTCATCACGATCATGGGGCAGTCCGGCTCCGGAAAGAGCACCCTGCTGTCGGTACTGGGAGGGATGAATCATCCCACAATGGGTGATGTTGAGATGGCAGGCGTAAAACTGTATCAACTTCCCGGCGAAAAACTGGCTGATTTCCGGTCGCAGAATTTGGGTTTTGTCTTCCAGTCATTCAATCTGATCTCATATCTGACCGCCAGCGAAAATGTCATGTTGCCGCTGGCCATTGTCAAGATGAGCAGACCTGCAAAAAGAAGCGCTGCACGTCAGGCGCTTGAACGGGTCGGCCTTGCCGGCAAGCTCGACAGACTGCCGAATCAGCTCTCGGGCGGCGAACAGGAGCGGGTTGCCATTGCCAGAGCCATTGTAAACAATCCTCAGATCCTTCTGGCGGATGAGCCGACCGGCAATCTGGATTCAAAAACCAGCGAAGAGGTCATGGCGCTCTTCCGTGAACTGAACGGCGCTGGCCAGACCGTGGTCATGGTAACGCATAATCCTGAAAATAGCGCCTATTCAAATCGGACAATTACACTAAAAGACGGGATGGTAATCTGAAAGCAAAAATCCTGATGATTGACGACGATTATTCGCTACGGAATCCGGTCATGTTTTAGAAGCTGAACCGGTTCACCATCTTGTCCAGTTTTTCGACCTGTCTTTCGAGGTCATTTGCTGCTGCCAGCGATTCGGCTGCTCCCTCTGCGTTTTTGTCCGTCACAAGGCTTATCTGCGACGCCGTTTTGCTTATCTGCTCAAGTCCGGCTGTCTGCTCATGGATGCTGGAAGAGATATCATCCGAAAATGCGCTTAACGCATGCGCTCCCTGCACAGCCCCTTCCAGTTGCCTGTCGATCTCCTGCGAAAGCAACATGCCGCTTCTGGAAAGGGATGCGGAAGATTTTGTGAGAGCGCTTGTCTTGTTGGCTGCTTCAGCCGACCTGACAGCAAGATTGTGAATCTCGTCGGTCATAACCTTGAATTCGTTGCCGGCCCCTTCAACGTGAGCTGCCTCTATTGCAGCATTTACTCCCAGCAGGTTGGAAAAACGGGCAATACTCATCAGGTTGGAAATCAACTCTCCGAACTCATCTTGCTGTTCTTCGGCCATTTTCTTCTCGAATGCCTTCATCGCGCTTGCCGTTTCGGAACATTGCCGCGAAAGTTTACGAATCTCTTGTGCGACGACACCAAATCCCCCGGCTGATATGCGCATCCTGGCGGCCTTTTCCACGGCGCCGCCGGCCAATGTTCCGGTTTCCTTCGCAATACCGTCAATCTCGTTGGCAATTGAGGTTGTGTTTTCTGCCGCGCCACTTATATCGCTCATTGATGAAACCATCCGGTTCATGGATTCCTTTGCCTTTAAAATGGCGTCGGTCGCCAGCTTGGCATTGTCATGAGCAACTATGGTGCTTTTAGCGCTATGTCCGGCGCTTTCCGAAAGAGTGGCAAGGCTCATGGAAGTCTCATTCAACTGCACGCTCTGCTCCTCTGCCCCCTTGGAGACAACCGAACTGATGCGGGTGATCTGTTTACCGACATCCGATACGAGCCCCACAGTCTCGGATACCTGAGAGATGGATTCATGAAGTGACTCCGCAGTCGCATTCATCGCTTTTCTTATCGCCGCGTGCTCGCCCCGGTATTTACCGTTCATTCTGGCTTTCAGGTCGTAGTGAGCGAGTCTGTCGAGGACCGCGCCAGCCTCGTTGATCGGAGCGATAACAGCATCAAGCGCAGTATTCATGCCGCCGATCAACTCTTTCCAGATCCCCTCATAATCCCAATCGTTTCCACGAGTCTTCAGTTTGCCCTGGCTGACACTGCTTATAAGGTGTTCGGTCTCTCCATGCATTCCGTAGAGTATTGCCAGCAGGGTGTTGATGTTCTGCTTGATCTTGTTAAACTCTCCGTTATAGTTGTCAATCACGAAAGGTGGCAATTTGCCATGGGCGATTTCATCGAGGGCGTCTCCAGCGAGGCGCATGGGCGAGATCAGTGTGTCTATCATCTTGTTTATAAGCAAGATGGTCTCGGCGTCTTTCCCGCTCAAGCCACTGACATCTCCCCTGGAGTCAAGCTGCCCGGCCACCATTGAATCAGATAACTGTTTTACCACCTCGTAAACGGACGACTTCATTATTACCCCCTTGCAACCATTAGCTACCGTTATGGTTTGCCGGTTGCAGCAGCCTGGATTTGCATCAGTTCTTCTATTGTCGTAACCGCCCTGCCGATGGAGTCCTGAACCTCGCGGCTCATATGTTCTCTCGTACGATTAAAACAGCGCCCTTCGATACCAACCAGGGTAATCCGCTCCGGCATTGCCTGCGGATACAGAATCCTGCCAATCTCGACGGTCTCCCGCAAACCAAGTCCATGCGCTGATATGGCGCTGCTGCTGCGAGGCAGCGAATCCCATGGAATAACGTGGATTGTGCCTGGTGGTTCTCCGAACTGAACCGCATCCACAACAATCATGTTTTTTTCGCCCTCCAGCAGAGGCAGAATGTCTATCCCTCCGACGCCGCAAAACTCAAGGTGCGCATTGCAGCCTGCAAGCCGGTTGTATATCTCGAAACCGGCCGCATCATCGGCAATCAACTCGTTACCGATGCAGATGATTATTGTACTGCAGTTTGAAGTCGGCACTCATCACCCACGGATACGATCGCAGATTTGACCGGCCTGCAGATCAACCCATTTACAATGCCGTCAAAATATGAGTGGAACAGACGGCAGAGAGCCCCTCCCGTTTCGATCTTGCGTAGCCCGCACATCTCCCTGATAATGCATGATTTGAAGAGCATTTCGTCGTCATTAAGGGAAAAATCGAAACCGGCATGCATCTGCTCGCTCAACACATTGACGATGTCTTGCAGAGTTGGATCCGTCAGATTGATCGGGAGTTTATTGGCAGTATCACGACCGGCGATCCTTCCGACCGGCGCAGTATTGCCCCCCATGATGTTGTCGATCGTGCTGGCAAATGCATCCAGCAGGAACGCAACTTCAACCGTGGCTTTCTGGTAATCCTCCGGCGAAAGGTCCAGAACATACTTGGAGTCTGTTGTGTTCATAGGAATTTCCCCATCCTTTGGCAGAATTCAGCGTCGCGATAGAAGTTTTTTACGGCATGATAATCTGTGTGGCTAATAGCGTTGGAAGGGCAGATGTAGGCGCAGGAAAGGCAGGCGATGCAATCCTCGGCATGCTTGACTAGACAGAGTCGCTTTTCTTCATCCAGTTCAAATACTTTGGTCGGGCAGATATCGATGCAGAGCTCGCATCCCCGGCATGATTGCTCGTGAATGGCTATCTCAAGTGACATGGCGCTTACCTCCTGATGTTCTTGACGATTTCGCCGCCGCAGGTGATGGCTATTTCCATAGGCATCCGCCCAACTGCATGGGTTGCGCAGGAAAGACAAGGGTCGTAGCAACGGATACTGAATTCAACTGCGTTCAATAGCGCGTCTTCATCTGTTTTGCCAATGACGTGGGATTGCGCGGCCTGCTCGATAGAGCGGTTGATAATGGCATAGTTCTGCTGGGTGGCGACAATCAGGTTGGCGGCGCGGATGATCCCGTTTTCATCGATTTCGTAGTCATGGATCAGTGTCCCGCGCGGGGCCTCCACATGACCAACGCCCCTCCCCCCTTTGAACTTCACCGGCACGCGGGTTTCGCCCCAGATAGCGGCATCGTTGATGATCTCGCCGGCACGTTCGATAGCCCAGATCATCTCAACCAACTTTGCATATGTTTGAAATACGGTCAGGTGGCATGGGGCGCCGCCGAGCTTGGCAAATTCAGCATACTCTGCATCCGCCAGTTCGGTGCCGAAGCTGCGCATTGCGTTCATCCTCGCCATGGGGCCGACCCTGTATTCATGCAGCCCATCCAGGTTTATATGCACCTTCTTCATGTATGACCACTCCACCACCGACTCCAGCAGGTATTTGTCATAATCTTCCACTCCGAACTCGATGCGTGTAGCCCCGGTTTCGTCAATGGCGCGTAATTTCCCTTCGATCAGTGAAACCCTGTTGTTCAGCACCGTACCCAACCCCCATGACGGCGCTACCCAGTCATTGAGCATGGACGGATGCAGATCAAGCGTCTTCAACAGCAGACCCTTGACTGCCGGCACTACTGTGGGGAGCATCAAACGGGCCTCATCTATCCATTCCTGGACAATCTTCTTCTTTTCCTGGTCAAGTGCAAAGGTTATTCCGCCGGCAACGGAGGTAACAGGATGGGTGCCCCTCCCGCCGACCATTTCGTTGATTTTCTGACCGATACTCCTCAGCCGCAGCGCGATCCTGGCAAGCTCCGGATTGGCCTGGACAATGCCTACCACGTTTCTGACGGCGGGGTCCGCATCCAGTCCCATCACCAGATCCGGCCCTTGCAGGACAAAGATCGATAAACTGTGGGAATGGATGATGTGCCCCATGTACATAAGTTCACGCAGCAGCATCGCGGCCGGTGGCGCCTTGACGCCCGCAGCGTAGTCCAGTGCATTCGAGGCGGCAATGTGGTGGGCGGTCGGACAGACCCCACAGATGCGGGCGGTGATATGCGGCATCCGGTCAGCTTCCATTCCGATCAGGATCTTTTCAAAACCGCGCAGTTCATTTACCACAAGCCCGGCGTTTTCTAGCGCGCCGCTGTCATTCAAGTTGATGAATACCTTTGCGTGCCCTTCTATCCTTGTGACCGGATCGATTCTGATGCTCCTTTTCATGCCGCTCCTCCAGCTTCGTAATCAGCGTTTTCGTCCTCAATCCACTTCTTGATATGGAAGGTCGGTTTATTGCCGATCATTGAAGTCGCCATGGTGTATGAATAGTGGGACTTGGAGGCGCGCTCCAGCGCGCCGACGATCACCTCGCGTTTTATCTTCGTCAGGCGGGACATGCGCTCGGCGATTTCCGTCCTGATGTCACGGTTTGGTTCGGTTAGAATCTGCATGGTTGCCCCGGCGCAGCCGGTGCAGGGCACCCCGTTGGCCGGGCAGGGGGCCAGGCAACGGTCAATGGTAACCGAGCCCATACAGCTGTAACCCTGGCTCAAGAAGCACTGATCGGCGTTCGGGAAACCTTCGGAGTTTGTTTTAATCTCGCTGACATCCGTTTTTTCCATCTTCCGCTTGCATTTTGCACAGACCGAGCGTCTGTTGACCTCCGGCTGACGTCCTTCGACCAGCGCCGACAGGGCCTCAAAAACAAAGGCTGGGTGCGGCGGACACCCCGGCAGATAGAGATCAACGTCGATTACACTATCAAGCGGAGAGACAAGTGACTCCAACGGAGAAACCTCCCTGCTAGGGGGAGCGGCCGAAGTGGTGGTTTTATTCTCAAGATAAACCGCCCGTCCGATTTCAACGGGGGTATGAATGTTGCCAGCTCCAGCCGGTCCGCCAAAAACAGCGCACGATCCCCATGCAATGACAATATCGCAACATTTTCGCATCTCAATCGCAGCATGGCGATCATGCTCGTTGCGGATCGCGCCTGATACAAGTCCCACCGTGGCGTGAGGATATCCCTTGATATCCGTCAGGACCGGGCAGCGCTGGATCTTGACCGCTTGCAGCACATTAAGAATCTTTTCATGCAAATCAACAATCGCGATATGACAGCCCGAACAGTCGCTCAGCCACTCGGTATTTACCGTGACTTCACTCATGACGCCCTCCTGACTATCAGCTTTTTGTAACAGGCGTTTTCGCCGGCATGAACAATTTCCAGCGAAGATTGCAACCCCATGATATTCTGTAGCGCACCGGCAAAAAAGCCATACATCATGTTGCAGAGCGAACCTTTCTGGGTGTGGCCGAAACGGAACAGCGACTGGCGGATCATGCAGTCCCTGAACACCAACATGACCTCTGTGCCTTCATCGCCTTCCCGGACAATGTTTTCCTGATCATGGGTTTTGAACGGTTCGAAGAGCCAAAGATAGTCGTTATTCTCAAGAACTTTTCTGGTTGCATCCAGAGCCTCTTGAATGTCTCTGGTATGCGCAACCCCTTCGGAAAGTTTCTTTCCTAGATTAACCCCTGCCAGATAGGATATGCTGTTGGCGGATTCCCCGATCGCCTGTTCCGTACCGGATGCGATCGCCCCCAGAAATACCATTGCGTCCTGCAGTGCGAGTCTCTGATTGCCAGTCTCCATTTACAACTCCTAGCCCTGAAAAACAGGATAAGTGCTTTAACTAACCATTTACTCGTATATTTAAATGCATAAAGCAGCTTCTAACTTTACTCAGGTGAGATGTTCAAGATTGAGGAGTACCACCAGTCTCTTATTGATATCCAAAATCCCTTCAATCCAGAGCTGTGGCGCAGTTTCCATTGGGGGCGGTTGAATGTCGATGCCCTTAATACGGACCACATCCGAAATTTCATCGATGACAAATCCGGTCAGCTCACCCTTGAAATCCATCACAGCAATACAACTCAAGCTCTCATCGACCACTTCCGGAAAGCCTAAGCGGCTCCGCAGCGATATTATCGGTACAATGGAGCCGCGGAGGTTGATTACTCCTTTTACGTAATATGGCGAATTGGCTGTTTTTGTAATCTCGGTCATGCCGGTGATCTCTCTGACCCTCATGACATCAACACCATACTCTTCGCCATTCAGAAAAAAGGTAACCAGTTGGATCTCTGCGTTTGCTGATGGTGGGATCAAGGATTTCCCCTTTGACGACAAAAAAGCGTATTTTAATTAAAATATTTGATTTATTTTTATCTGTATACATACATTTTACCAATCCGGCAACTAATTTTTGCTAAGGGCAAACAGAGTCATCTTGGGGTCATTTTCAACTGAATGGTATGCATTGATGAATATTCTTCCCTATTTGTGGAGTATTCTACTCTCAGGCCAAATGCAATAATTATACGTCAATAAAATTAGCTGGTTATGTTTTGGCATGGCATATGCTGAACATTAGACTGAATATTTCACAAATAAAGGAGATTTACAAAAATGAAAAAACTTGCCGTACTAGTCGCAGCACTCTTTGCTTTCGCAGCTCCAATAGCCTCTTTCGCAGCTGACCATACCGGGCATGGCGGAGGAGGGCATGATATGGGACATGGCGGCCATCAGGGGGATGTTGCCCATGAGGAAGTGCTCGATGGCGTGAAGGCAACCTTTAAGGTCATGAGCATGAAAGAGCACATGAAGGCGATGAACATGGAGATGCCGAAGGGGCTGAAAGAAACCCACCACATCGCCGTCGAGTTCAAGGACGCCAAAACAGGCAAGGCCCTGACCGAAGGCGATGTGAAGGTAAAAGTGCAGAACCCTGACAAAAGCGACCAGTCCAGGGAGCTGATGGGAATGCAGGGGCACTTTGGCGCCGATTTCGATCTGTCGAAAAAAGGGAAATACGGCGTAATGTGCAAGTTCCAGCTGAAAGATGGCAAGGTACGCAGCGCCAAATTCTGGTATACTGTAAAGTAAATTATATCATTATCTATGGTTGAAATGGGGATGGTTCAAGGTAATGAATTATCCCCATTTTTTCCTGGAGTCTCTTATGAAAAAAGTGGGGGAAATAATTGCATTGACTCTCGCAATGGGTTCGTTAACTCTATCTGCCGCCGCGTTTGCCCACGGCACGGAAAAGCATGGCAAAACGGCGGCAGCGGGTGCACAGATGAAGAAGCTGCATGAAATGATGCCGATGTTTTCGGTTGCGGCCGCAGGGGTGGAATCTGCCCTGGAGAAGGGCGAGATGACTGCCGTAGAGATAGAAGCAGATAGGATTTTGGACTCGATTCCTGATCTAAAAAAATCGAAACCGCACAAAAATGTAAAACAGCGGAAAAAATTTGTGGAAATAACAACGAAACTGGAAGAAGCGGTAACATCCACTGTAGTTCTGGCAAAGAAAGATGATCTTGCAGGGGCAAAGGTTGCATTCAAAAAGGTTGAAGAAACCTGCGCGGCATGCCATGCAAAATTTCGTGATTGAATAAATGAGAAAATTACTACTGCTTGGTGGAATTCTTTTATCCGCTGCCCTAAGCTGGTTTGCTGTCGGCAATTACCAGAGCGCCGGTCCGATTGCCAAAGAAAACCTCTTCGGATTGGCACACTCCATCCATGCCGCCATAGAAAACATAGTGCTTCAAGACCCTTCCCTCCGCTCACTTTCCACGTTTAACACCCATGACATCGCCTATTTTGCGCTTATCGATAAAAAGGGAGTATATCGTTTCCATTCTAATCCGGACCTGATTGGAACCTCTTTCCAAGACAAGACAACCTTGCAGCGTCTGTTTTCAGAAGATATGGCTGACGAACGGGTGAAACTGGGTACTGGAGAAGAAGCCTACGAACTTATAACCCACATTCACATTCCCAACGAAATGCTTGGTCTCCAGATTGTGCTCCATAGTCATCGGACAGATGCGGTTATCCGACGAGCTGAACTAAATATGGTTGTTCTTTTTAGCCTGCTTGTTGCTGGATGGGTATTAGCTCTGACGCTCTATCGCTATAACCGGCGGGACGAGCAGTACAAATTGGCAATGGCGAAACGGGAGAGCCTGGCGCAACTGGGTGAAATGGGGGCAATGCTTGCCCACGAAATAAGAAACCCTTTGGCAGGTATAAAGGGTTATGCCCAGATAATCGAAAAGAAACCCAAGGATGAGCGGAATGGCAGTTTTGCCCAACGCATCGTTTCTGAAATACTGCGGATGGAAACACTTGTCAGCGATCTCCTCTCCTATGCCAGAAGCGACCAGGATGCAATGACTGAAGTAGATGTCTGCGAAGTCATAGCTCATACCGCCGCCCTTCTTAATCATGAGGCAGAGCAACTTCATATCGCCATCAGCACTGACAGCCACGAAGGAGTACTGATTTACGGGAACCGTGACAGATTAGGCCAGGTATTACTCAACCTGGGCAAAAACGCCATTCAGTCGCTTCCTGATGGCGGGACGATCCAGATAAAAGCGAAGGGGAGCGACAAACGGGTGATAATCAGTGTGTGCGATGACGGAAGCGGCATTACCCAAGACGCATTGGCCAGGATATTCGAACCATTCTTTACCACCAAGGCAAGAGGCACCGGATTGGGGCTTGCTCTCTGCAAGAAAATAGTTGAAGAACATGGGGGAGAAATCTCGGTTCAAAGCGTTGTCGGGGAAGGAACAACCGTATTAATGGAATTTCCTGTCCAGCAGAAGAACCGAAACAGGAGTTGACCATGAATGGCCGGATATTACTGGTTGAAGACGACGAAACGTTCAGAAGCTTCGTGCAAACGATTCTGGAAGACGAGGGGTATGAAGTGCTGACCGCTTCTGACGGGCTTAAAGGCCTGCATATGTTACGGCGGGAAAGCTTCGATCTGGTGGTGACTGATCTCAAAATGCCCGGCAAAACCGGGCTTGAACTGTTCCGTGAGACCAGGTCGGATCCGAGTTCACCACAGTTTATTTTTCTGACCGCCTTCGGCAGGGTAGAAGAAGCGGTTTCCGCCATGAAAGCGGGAGCGGTGGATTTTCTCACCAAACCGCTGGAAAATCCCGAAACACTCCTCAGTCTGGTAAACCGCGTCATAGAAAACCAGGGAGTCACTCGGGAATACCTCACACTCAAAGAGTCCGAAACAGCGGGATTGCCGCCGGAAGAGCTGATTTTCGCGGGGCAGGCCATGCAAACGGTGCGCAAGCTTGTGCATGATGTAGCCTCTACCACTGCCAATGTACTTATTTATGGTGAAAGCGGAACCGGCAAGGAACTGGTGGCGAGAAGTATCCATCAACTGAGTCCTAGAAGCAGGGCCGCTTTTGTACCTCTCAACTGTGCGGCCATCCCTGAAAATCTCCTGGAAAGCGAGCTCTTCGGCCATGAAAAAGGGGCCTTTACCGGAGCGATACAAGCGCGCCAGGGTAAATTCGAGCTTGCCAAGGGTGGAACTATCTTTCTGGACGAGATAGGTGAAATGCCGGCGGCCCTACAGGCAAAACTGTTGCGGGTCATCCAGGAGCGGGTATTCGAACGGGTCGGCGGCAGCAAGGAGATCAGGGCCGATGTGCGGGTAATCGCCGCCACCAACCGTGATCTGCAGGAGGAAGTTGCGCAGAAGCGTTTCCGCGAGGATCTCTTCTACCGCCTCAACGTTTTTCCGATACAACTTCCGCCCCTGCGGGAACGGTTGGATACAGTACCGCTACTGGCCGGTTATTTTCTCCAGCGCTTCAGTAACCAGGTTGGAAAGAAGCTCAAGGTCATCGAACCCGATGCCATGACGGCACTGCGGGGCCACAACTGGCCCGGCAATATCCGCGAATTGCAGAATGTTATGGAAAGGGCTGTCATTCTGGCCCAGAGCGTTATCAGACGATCAGATTTGCCGGATAGCCTCACATTCAGACAGGAAGCGGGCGGTGGCGACGGCAGGGAAAGATTGAAGCAGGTGGAGCGAGAGCTGATTGTCGAGGCGTTGCAACGCCGGGGTGGAAACCGCCGTCTGGCGGCTGATGATTTACAGATGTCGCGCCGAACGCTGCAATACAAGCTCAAGGAGTTGGGGTTGCTCGATGAGGAGGGATAGAGTGGTGCAAAATCTTTCTCTCGTGGTGCAACAATCTGCACCAAACTACACAATCTACGAATACCCATCCCTCATGTGTTTTCATAATATCAGCTAGTTATGATTTATTTCGATTTTGGCACGAACCGTGGAATATCAATAAACAGAAACAGACATTCCACGGAGGTTCACAAAATGAAAAACGCAACACTCTTCGCAGTAACGGCAATCGCAGCACTTACAATTGCAGGCCAGGCATTCGCAATGGGCGGAAAAACTAACATGACTTCACAGGCCGGAACGTCAACAACAATGTCAAGGGCTACCATGACTGCACCAATCACAATGCCCACGACTATGACCAGAGGGACGATGACGGGCACAGCCATGACAAGAGGGACGATGACCGGCACAACCATGAACGGAACTATCATGAATGGAACGGCCATGAACGGGGCAGCATTGACGAATCGTGCCAACATGCCTGCAAGCATGACACATCTGACCACAAACTAACCTAACCCGTAGAGAGCCAAAATGAGAGCAGGCCGCTTATTATTAAATATCATGCTTGTAACAGCAGCTACCTGTCTGCTGAGCAGCACAGCCTTTGCCTGGTTCGGCTTTGGCGATGATACTGGTAAAAGCGGCCTTGATCTAAACCGTGGCTACGACGTCAACACCGTAGCCACAATAACGGGGCGGGTGGTCTCATCCCACCGTAGCGGCGACCAGGAAACCATAATTGAAATCAAGAGCGGTAGTGAAACGGTCAATCTCTATGTCGGCCCCGGCTCCTACTGGGATAAAAACGGGATTAAGGTAAAAGCGAACGACGAGATCAGCGCCAAGGGCTCCAGGGCACAGGGCAAGGACGGCAAGAGCTACCTGCTTACACAGAAGCTTGTAAATCGCACGACCGATACGCAGCTGGAATTAAGAAACGAAACGGGGCAACCTGGCTGGCTCCCCGCTGACAGCAGTTCATCCCGGTCATACGGCGGTCGGGGTTCTCCGGGTGGCGGGATGATGCGTGGCGGCGGCGGAGGCGGCATGATGCGCGGTGGCGGCGGCAGCGGCATGATGCGACGCTGATATGTAGTTGATTTTAACAACGGGAGACCTTGAACGTGCAAAATCTTTTTAGATCATGTCTGACACTATTTAGCCTGCTTTCCCTTACACTGGTATTGCCCTTTCCACGTTTAGTGCATGCCGAAGAGTTCCCTTATTCCGTCGGCCTGGGGTTCGAATTTGCTTCAGGCACCTACGGGACCGGCACGCGAACCGAGTCGGTCTCCGTACCTCTCACACTGGCTTTCTATCCGAACGAGCGCATCAACCTTTCGCTTGAGATCCCCTACGTCTACCAGAGTAACGGCAACGTTACATCGGGCCTCTTTTCCGGCATGCAGGGAGGGAAAACAATGATGCTGCCTGCCAACGGCATGGGTCCTGCCGGAGTCGGCTCTTCCGCGATGGGAACGGGTGGCATAGGGGGAGTTACTTCGGGTAACAGCCAACAGTCCCAGAACGGTATCGGGGACATAACCCTGAAGGCCGGTTACATTCTGGCGGGTGAAAAAGAGCTGACGCCCCAGATCCGTCCCAATCTCTTCATCAAGTTTCCGACCGCCGACAAGGAGAAAGCTTTGGGTACCGGGGAATTCGATGAAGGTTTTGCCGTGGAGATATCCAAATGGCTGGGCAAATGGAATACCTTCGCTGAAGCCGGTTATACAGTGCAGGGTAAAACTTCAAGACTGCCACTGCGCAACTTTATAGCTTATAACGCCGGAGTGGCATGGCAAGTTTCGGACAGGTTCCGCCCAATCCTGTTCATCAAGGGAGCCACCCCGCCGGCGGACAATTCCAGCAGCCTGATGGAACTCCGGATGAAGCTGAAATACCAGGCAACTAACCACACCGGCATCGAAGGATACGTCGCCAAGGGGATTACCACCAACAGCCCCGATTACGGCAGCGGATTCGCACTCTATTACGATTTCTAACCACTTAACGAAAAAGGAGAAAACAGATGAAGACAAAAATTTTAGCGGTAGTTGCAATTATTTCGACCGGAATTATAGCCGGCTGCGGCGGCAGCGGCACCAGTTCCCCGACAGCCTCAACAACCCCCTCCACCACCTCAATCTCAGGAAAGGTGGCCGACGGCTACCTGGTCGGCGCCACCGTGTTTATGGACAAAAACGGCAATTACCAGTTGGATGCGGGTGAGCCTTCCGCCACCTCGGACGCGACCGGCGCCTACACCCTGATGAATGTCGATTCCAAAGATGTCGGCAACTACCCGATCGTGGCCATGGCAATCAAGGATGTCACGAAAGACCTGGATACAAATACGTTTGTAAATAACAGCTATGTTCTCAGCATGCCTGCCACCGCCGTATCCGGAACTGTAAGCAGTAACTTCATCAGCCCCATGTCGTCGCAACTGCGTGAGATGATGGAGACAGGCAATTACGGCACCATGCAGCAGGCGATGAGCGACCTGAGCACCAGACTGGGTATGCCTGCGGGAACTAACATGTTGAGCGATTATATGGCCGCCAGCAATACGACCATGCATACCGCTGCGCAGAACATGGCGAGCCTGATGGGGAGCCAGATGTCACAGGTGATGGGTTCAAGCGCTTCTTCAACCTCTGTTGATGTCAATCGTTACCGCGGGATGATGGGTACTATCTTCAGCAACATCTCATCGGTCAAGGGATCAGGCTCCAATGCCCAAACGGCAATGTCAAGCCTGGCAGGGAGCATGATGGCAAACCTTACCAACATCGCGCAGGGACAACCTTTCCGCAACATGTCGACCGCCTTCCGGGGGGGCATGATGAGATAGCGTCCATATCTTGTTTCAATCACGCTGAACAACAAAGGCCGCCCTCTTTATGGAGCGGCCTTTGTTTATCTTCAAGATTTGCAACTATTCTCCGGTTGCTTTTGTCAGGAGTGGAGCTAATGCCAATCTCTGTTCATTTTGCCGTGTAGATTATGCTGTATTTGAATGTGGCCGGGTCAAGCCAGTCGATGCTCTTGCCGCCAACCTGGGCGAACGGATACATAAGATAGTTGACCGCTTCTCCTGATTGCGGAGGATTCAGAGTCAGGTCCCGGCC
>JAQTRC010000155.1 GCA_028712665.1 Desulfuromonadaceae bacterium | reverse complement strand
GGAGGCAAAAATGAAACAACGCAGTTTTAAGGTATCGGTTGCAGCATTGGCGGCGTTTGGATGTGTGAGTTCAACAGCATTCGCCCTTGAAAATCAGTTCAATGGCATGCTGCGCATCAAGGGAGATATTACCAACTTTGATCAGGCCGGTGGAAATGATGCTGGTGCGTATAATTTACCATCTACTAATGGTACTGGAAAAGACGTTCTGTCTAAGAACAATCTTGGCAGATCCTTCTTCTACACAGAACAACGGGCGCGTCTCAAATATACCGGCAAGTTCAATAACGATGTCAAGCTGGTTACCCAGTTCGAGATAGATTCCCGCTGGGGTGACTCCTCCCAATTCGTTGCGCGCAATCAAGGCGGTGCGATGGAAGCCGACTCCATCAACCTGGAAACCAAGAGCGTCTACATGGAGTTTAAGGTTCCATATCTGCCGACCATCGCGCGCGCCGGTATCCAGCCTGTTGATGACATGTACAAGGGGATCTTCGTAGGTACGGATGCAGCGGCTTTTTCTACAGTAACAAAACTTGACAAGGCCACTCTTTACCTGACTTGGCTGCGCGGTTATGACAACAAAAACTTCAATGGCGCAGCTGGCGCGGTCACCGCAATCGGCACGGACACTGCTGGTGGAACCAATGGCTGGCCCGGCCGCTATTCCCTCGATTCATTCCTGTTTGACGTCAAATACGACGTGAGCAAAGCTTTAAACGTTGGTGTTTCAGACTATGTCGTCTACGAAAACCTCACTGGCAGCCATGGTTACAATTTGCTGAACACCGTGGGCTTGAACGCTTCCTATAATTTTGGTTCCGGCTTGGTAGACGGGTTCGTGCTATTCCAGCATGGTGACAATCCTGCCAACAATTTCGGTCAGGTCGGCCAGAAAGTATCCTCGTTTGCCGCTAATATAGGCGGCAAGATCAAGTTGGGGCCAGGTACTGTCAGGGCCAATTTACTCTATGCTTCCGGAGATGACGGCAAGGGGAAAGTAGGTGCTTTCCAGGGTCTAAACCAGTTGGGTGACAAGAATACAACTTCCACCTTCCCGGCCGCCCAGATGACGATGCTGATAACCAACACCAAATACGCTGCCAACACGGACCGCGGCCTGATCAATACCATCACCAACTACAATCAGGGGGTGATGGGCGCATTCCTCGGCTACGATGTTGACATCGACAAGGCCTTTATCAAAGCCAATCTCGGCCTGGCTGCAGCAGCCCATGAAAATCAGACCTTCAAACCCAGGAATCTGAAGAGCGGCGGCTTCAACAGCAACTACATCGGTACCGAGATAAATACCGAATTTGGTTATCGCATCAGCGAAAACCTGACAGCCAGTCTGGTAAGCGGCTATGTACTCCTGGGTGATTACTACAAGGATACAGCATACAAAAATAATACGGCGACAGCAGCCAGCATAATAACCCCTGATAACCCATGGAAAAATATGGTGGTTTTCAACCTGACGTTTTAGGTAAACTTATGGGATAGCAATAGTGAATAGCCTTACAGCGTGCGCAGGGAATCCTGCGCACGATTATTAATATACATAATCATCCAATTTCCTTAAAAGACAAAAAGTGTAAGAATCTGAATTTACAACTTGAAGTAACAGCCCGACAATGCGGCTGTTTTTTAACTTACAAACGAGCGCTTTGTCAGGTAATAATTGCACTACCTAGAAACCAGGATCAGTTAAGGAGCTCCTATGAAATCGGTTGCAGCTGTACTTTCAGCATTACTCCTGTTCCTCGCAGTTTCCGGTGCCTTGTGCGCAGCACCGTTCAAAACACACGTGGCGGAATTCAACATCGCCGGTGTCCCCAATAATCAAGAGCTGAAAGTGACACTACAGGGAATTCTGACTTCACGCCTAAACACCGATCTTGTACAGTTAGTTGAAAAACCTGAGCAGGCCGAACTATTGATTGTCGGCAGTTATGCAATGTTCGGCAAAATGTTCAGCCTGGATCTACTCATAAAGAACAGGAGAGAAAACAGGTTGTTCAAAGTTTTTGAACAGGGAGAAGGGGAGGAAGACGTCATTCCGGCCTTGGGACGTCTGGCGAAGAAGATCGATGCTGAACTGGTCAAGATATCGACTCTTGCTCCGCCGGTCTCATCAACACCCGCGCTGCCCATTAATTCCAACGCCATCCCTGTACCTCCGCCCCCTTTTGCCGCTCCGCAGACGGCAATGAAGAATAATTATGTAATACGGCCCGAACTTTCTGCAAATGGGTCGCACGAAAACTGGTCAAGCGCCCCACTGGAAGGAGTTTTCAGCAGCATTGCGATGGGCCGCACCCTTACTTCCGGAGAGCGAGAATTGTTTGTGGCCGGTGAGCGTACTATCAGGGCTTATCTGCAAGGAAAAGATCTTAAGCTGCTTGCGGAGATTACCATTCCCGCCCCAGCAAAAATCCTTGCCATCGACACGGCCGACCTTGACAGAAACGGTACGCCGGAACTCTACGTCACCATTATGGACAGAGAATCTCTTGGCTCATCTGTATATCAATTTGACGGAGCATCGTTAACGAAAATCGCTGAGAATCTGCCTTGGTTCTTCCGTGGTATCGGCAATGATGTCAACTCCCGCACAATCCATGTCCAAGAGATGGAAAGCGGCGGAAATTTCTATGGCGAAGTCAAAGAATTGGTTAAGTCAGATACCCGTTTTACAGCGGAAAATCCCCAAAAGCTTCCCCGTTCTGGTAACATTTTCAACTTCAACCGACTGAGCTTATCCTCCGGGAAGGGCTTCTATGTCGTGTTGGATGAGGACGGTCACCTCGTCATAAGTTCGCCTGATGGTAATGAAGCTTGGAAGAGCAGTGATAAATATGGCGGATCGGAAACCTTTTATAAAACCGAACTGCCTGGGCAGGCACGCTCTGCCGGCGACAATTATCGTTGGACGTTTCTGGAACAGAGAATTACAATGATGAAGGACGGAACGCTGCTACTCCCCCATAACGAAGGTACTTTCAGCGTCGGCAATATCCGCTCTTTCGATAAGTATGCTCTGTTTGCCATGGAGTGGACCGGCGCTGTACTAAAGGAAAAATGGCATTCACGCACGTCACCGGGCTACCTTGCCGATTACGCTTTTGACGAGGTTTCTCGGGAGGTTCTTCTGCTTGAAGTAGTTCAGAAGTCTGGAATGTTTGGCAAAGGGAAGTCGGTTATCTCCATAAACAAGGTTGATTAGCAACATATCGTGGTTTTTACGGGAAAGCTTTCATGCGAGCGAAGAATTACACATCTCTTAATAACGGCCGGAATTTATTCCGTATCTTGATCATATTTATCATCTGCTCTGCAGCATCTGCCCTGCTAGCTCTGCCTGCCTCTTCTGTGTCGGCCGCAGACGGTACGGTAATTCGTGTCGGCGGCAACAGGGGGTATCCTCCCTATGAGTTCCCCGACAAAAACGGCCAGCCGACAGGTTTTACCGTTGAACTTCTGAAGGCAATTGCCGACGTGATGGGGATGACGGTCGATATCAAAGTCGGCGAGTGGGCAAAAGTGCACGACGATCTTGTCGCCGGCCGGATCGATATGACGTTGGGGATGTCCTATTCGGAAAAACGGGAAAAAGTCTTTGATTTTGCTTCACCGCATACCGTTGTTCAGCACGCCATTTTTGCACGGCGCGGTTCCGCTTCGGTTGATTCCCTGGCAGAGCTCAAGGGGAAGAAGGTTGTTGTTCACCGCAACGGAATCATGCACGAACGGCTGAAAGCGCTCGGTTTCAGTAATGATCTGTTGCTTACCGAAACTCCTTCGGAAGGTATGCGTCTGCTGGCTTCTGGAGAGGGCGATTATGCTGTTGTCGCTCTGCTTCCCGGCATGTACATCATCCGTGAATACAAGCTTACAAATCTTGTCCCGGTTGCAAGAAATGTAGCCTCCTTTCCGTTCTCCTTTGCAGTACGAGAAGGGGACACCGAACTGCTGGCCCATTTGAATGAAGGGTTGGCTATCCTAAAGAAAACCGGTCATTACCAGGTCATATATGACAAATGGCTGGGGGTGCTGGAGCCGGCCAGAGTCTCATGGGAAAAGGTTTTGCAATACGCTGCCATGATCCTAGTGCCGCTACTTCTGCTCCTTACCGGAACCATCATCTGGTCGCGTACTCTGCAACGAAAAGTGACCCAACGTACCGAGGAGCTGGCACAGGAGGTGGCGGAAAAAAATCTCGCACTGGACGAGTTGCATCGCCATCAGGACAAGCTAATGCAGGCCGACAAGATGGCATCTCTCGGAATTCTCGTATCGGGTGTCGCCCACGAAATCAACAATCCCACCGGTTTGATCCTCTTGAACGGACCGACCATAAAAGAGGCCCAGCAGGATGCCGAAACGATCCTTGAGAGGTATTTCCAGGAGCATGGCGATTTCATGTACGGCGGCATCCCTTACTCGCGTATGCGGGAAAAGCTGCCACAGCTGCTGACGGAAATGCATGAAGGGGCCAAACGGATCAAACGGATTGTCGAAGACTTAAAGGATTTCGCCCGCATCGACCAAGGCAACACCCGCGAGCTGTTCGACCTGAACGATGTACTGAAAGCTGCGCTGCGACTGGTCGACGTCACCATCCGCACGGCAACCAACCAATGTGAGGTAAACTACACCGACAATCTGCCGAAGGTTCGCGGCACCCCCCAACGGATCGAACAGGTCATCATCAACCTTATCCTGAACGCCTGCCAATCCCTGCCGAATATGGATTACGGCATCTCGCTCGCCACTTCCTGCGACCCTGTGACGGGCACTGTAACGCTGCATGTGCGGGACGAGGGGGTCGGTATACCGCTGGAGCATCTGGTTCACCTTTCGGACCCATTCTTCACCACCAGGCGAGAGGCAGGGGGAACCGGGCTCGGACTGTCGGTTTCCACCGCCATTATCAAAGATCACGGCGGTTCACTGGAATTTGTATCGCAACCTGGAAAGGGCACCACCGTCACCCTGACCCTGCCAACTGCAGCAGAGGAGTGTTAGAGAT
>JAQTRC010000053.1:15650-21761 GCA_028712665.1 Desulfuromonadaceae bacterium | reverse complement strand
ATCGCCATGGGCATTGGGGCAAGCTTATAGAAGTCGTCCATAAGAGCCTGGATCGCCGGGACATCGATGATGTCGGCCAGTTCCAGGTTTCCGATCTCTCCCTCTGGGGAAAGAATGCTCTCAAGTTTATGCCTGACCCGCTCTTCGCTCTCATTCAGCGCGTTCTCAATCAGCTTGCGATCGGTGATGTCCTGGGAAAATATCCGCGCGACCTCGAAATGGGAGGAGAGGAATATTGACTCGCCGAAGACCCTCTCTTTCAGCTCGATCTCGCGATAAAGGGTAAATTCATCTTTCCTGTCCCAGTTCCGCAGGATGTCCTTCAGATCCGGGGGAATAAAAACATTGAAATCATCCTCGGCCATCCCGAGCTTTTTGAGGATCTTTTCTGAGGCGGGATTGGCAAAGGTGATCGTGCCCGAACTCTCCACCTCCAGAACCGGGTTCGGGTTCAGTAGCGGGAAGGAGGCGAAATAGAGAGCTCGCTCCTCCATCTGCTTGCGCCCGGTGACGTCAATCAAGGCAACGCGGCACTCCTCACCCGATGGGGCGAGCAAACCCTCGATCTGCACGAAGAGTGGGGAATTTCCTTCTCTCAGGAGTTTTACATCACACGCCTCTTTGGCCGCGCCGATAAAAACCTTTTGAAGGAAGTCGGTAAAGGTGGGACGGGCATTATCGGCTACGAACAGGTCGAAGCGCCGGCCGATCAGCCGGGCTCGTTCGATTCCGAGCAGGCTGGCGCCGCTCAGGTTCACGGCAGTGATTGCCCCGCTGCGGTCGAGGGTGAAGTAGCCGGCCGGGGCAAAGTCGAAGAGGTCGGCGTACTTTTCCAGAGAGATCTCCGCCTCATCCCTGGCATGGCTCAGTTCAGCATTCTGCATCTCCAGTTCGATCTGGTGTACTTCCAGTTCATGGAGAAGCCGCAGTGTCGCTTCCTTGGTCCTGGATGGTTGCAGTTTTTCAGCTTTCGTACACAACTGCTCTTCCGCGCGCCGTCGCAGTTTGGCGGCAGTTGTTGTCGGGCTCTTCTCTTTGTCGATTCCCATTGCCTGCTCTTTCTTGACACGGACAGCTGATTTATCAAGTGCGGCGAAACCGATCCAGCAGAGTCACTTGGCCGGATCAACAAAATATGGCCGAGACGCTATAAAAAACACCTAGTTGACTTTGATCGGTTATAGCATTCCTGCATGAGCTGTCAATTGTAAATGACGTTATTCGCTTCCCTCTGCAACTCTTGTAACCGTACATATGGCTCTTTTGATTGTTCACAATCCCGGCCCCTCTGGCTACTATAGTTTCACAAATAATTCGGGAATTATGGGTTGTATATCCATGACGCCATGACCACTGATAGAACATAAAGAATAAGAACATAAGGATTCACCCATTATTATGATAATATATGGTATATTTTCTTCCCGGTGTCCGGATCTGAAAAGCTGCTGCCGATAATATTATGATGAATGAACTAACATGACGGGGTAAGCCGAGATTTCCTGGCAACGATTCTGAGGCGGGTATGAGTGCAGGCGGACGCATAGTGATGAATCGGCTTATTGTGATGATCGGCGGCGGATCAGCTGCGGGTATCGGTAGCATTGCCATGTTGGGGTGGCTGCTGCTCTTGCCGCGTCTGAGCAGCCTGGGAGAGGGGCTCATTCCGATGGCTCCCAGCACTGCCATTCTGTTCGTAGCCTACGGAGCTGCCCTTCTGCTGGCACGCCGCGTAGCCGGTGACCGCCGGTACAGGCTGTTCTGCCACTCTCTCTTTGTTTTTGGCGCTTTAATCTCCGCGATACTGTTTGTTCTCTCCATCAATAATGTTTATCTGGATATCGAACATTTAGGCATCCATGCCATGGGGGCCATTGACGGCACCCCGGTCGGGCATATGTCGCCCATAACGGCCGTAACTTTTTTGCTGATCAGCCTGTCGTCTCAGGCGGTAATAACAGCGCGCTCCGACATCTCCTGGCGGGCGAAAACAGCCTGGTGGATCGCAATCATGTCGCTTGCCGTCTACATCATGCTGATCCTTGCCTATCTCTTTGGAACCCCGATGTTTTACAGCGGCACTTTCGTTCCGCCCGCCGCGACGACGAGTCTGGCCTTTCTGGGGCTTGGAACAGCCCTGATGGCGCTTGCCAGGCCAGTGGCCTGGCCGGAAACAGGGGGTCGCGACCTGGGCGAGCGTTATTTTTCCCATGCCCTGATCGTGCTCTTTCTATTTCTGGTTGCCGGGATCATCTCCGCCGCTTTCTTCTACCACCGTAAACATGAAAAACAGTATCTGTCCGAGATTGAACGCGAGTTGTCCGCCATCGCCGACCTGAAGATCGGCGAGCTGCAGATCTGGCGGGAGGAGCGCCTGGCGGATGCCGCTCTTTTTTACCGGAACGTTGCTTTCGAAAACCTTGTAAAAAAGGTTTTCAAACATCCCGAGGCAGAAGAAGCCCACCTGGAAATCAAAACTTGGATCGACCGGCTTCAATCGAAGCGTAATTACAACAGGGTATTTCTGCTTGATGCCAAGGGTAATAGAATGCTGTCGCTTCCCGCGAGGAGTCCCGAGCCTATCTCTCCGTATGTGCGTCAAATGGCGCTTGAATCACTGCAAACGGGGCGGGTAATGTTTGCAGATTTTTATCGCAACGAATTCAGCGGGAAGATATATCTGAGCATACTTGTGCCTATATTTGATCGGAATCATGCAGGTAGTGCTCTCGGCGTTCTGGAAATCAGAATCGATCCGGAGAGATACCTCTATCCGTTCATCCGGAGCTGGCCTAATGTGAGTGCGACGGCTGAAACGCTGCTGGTCCGCAGAGAGGGGAAGGATGCTCTTTTTCTGAATGAACTCAGGTTTAAAAAGGACGCGCCACTGAGTGTCCGCATTCCGCTTGAGAGAACAGAGGTTCTCGCTGTAAGGGCAGTTTTGGGACAGAAAGGTATTGTACGGGGCATTGATTACAGGGGGCAGCAGGTACTGGGCGCATTACGCGCCATTCCCGATTCACCGTGGCACTTGGTTTCCCGTATGGACGTCGAAGAGGTGTATGCGCCGATGCGGGAAAGACTCTGGATAACGGTGTTTCTTGTATCCGCCATGCTGGTCAGTGCCGGTACAGGTGTCGGATTTGTCTGGCGGCAGCAGAGCAGCAGATTCTACCGTGACAGGTACGAGGCGGAGCTGGAGCGTATAGAACTGGAGGAACGCCTGATCAAGATTGCCGCCAATGTTCCTGGCGCAATTTTTCAATTGAAGTTGCAGCCGGACGACACCTCCTGTTTGCCCTACGCCAGTAGCGGCCTGGAGGCTCTCTACGGGGTTAGGCCCGAGGATGTTGCTCAGAAAATATCTCCCCTGCTTGCCGCGATCCACCCCGATGACTCAGCAGAGATGACTGCAACGATCCTGGAGTCGGCCAGAACTTTGACGGCGTGGCACAACGAACATCGGGTAATTCATCCTGATCGGGGGACGATATGGGTGGAGGGGAATGCCACCCCGGAAGCCAAACCGGATGGCAGCGTGCTGTTCTATGGCTTTCTCACCGACATTACGGATCGGAAGCAAAAAGGGCTGGAGCTGGAGAAGAAGAACAGCGAGCTGGAGCGTTTTACCTACACGGTTTCCCATGATTTGAAAAGTCCGCTGGTCACTATCAAGACTTTTTTGGGATACCTTGACGATGATCTCAAACTCCCGGATAATGCCCGTGTTCAGCAGGATCTTGGCTTTATGCATAATGCCGCCGACAAGATGTCGCAACTCCTCGGAGAACTGCTGGAGTTGTCACGGGTCGGGCGCCTCAACAATCCTCCGGAGGAGGTTCCCTTCATGGATCTGGCCCGCGAGGCGGTTCAACTGGATGCGGGAAGGATCAGTGAACGGGGGGTAGCGGTGGAGATAGTTGATTCACCGGTTATTCTATTCGGCGACCGGCCGCGCATGGTTGAAATCTGGCAGAACCTGGTGGAGAATGCATGCAAGTTTATGGGTGATCAGGTAAATCCCCATATCGAGATTGGCACTGAAGGATACGGACGGGAAACTGTTTTTTTCGTCAGAGATAACGGTATCGGGATCAATCCCCGCTTCCATTCCAAAGTGTTCGCCCTGTTTGAAAAACTGGAAGCGGGAGGCGATGGGACCGGATTGGGGCTCACGCTGGTAAAAAGGATCGTGGAATTGTATGATGGCACAATACGGATCGAATCGGCGGGTGAAGGGGAGGGGACAACGATTTGTTTTACCCTGCCGGCGGCGATAAAAGATAAAGGTTGAAGGTTGAAGGTTGAAGGCTGAAGATTGAAGGTTATTTGATATCCGGTTTATACTTCAGCCTTCAGCCTGTCTGCCGGACTTTGAAAGGAGACAACATATGCAGGGAGAACCGATTAACATACTGCTGGTGGAGGATGATCCGGCCCATGCCGAGATTGTCCGGAGGAATTTTGAAAAGTCCAGGATTGCCAACCGGTTGATCCATGTGTCGGACGGCCAGGCGGCGCTGGATTATCTCTACTGTAGCGGTAACTTCAGTGATCCGGAGCAGGCCCCGCGGCCGGGACTCATTTTGCTTGATCTGCGGATTCCCAAAGTTGACGGATTGGAGGTTCTCAAAACCATCAAGCGCGATGACGCACTGAGCGCGATCCCGGTGGTAATCCTGACAACCTCGGCCGCCGAGTCGGATCTTGCCAGGGCATATGAATGCCATGCCAACAGTTATCTGGTCAAACCGGTCGATTTCGGTCATTTCGTCGAATTGATGGAGGTTCTCGGCTACTATTGGCTGGTCTGGAACCAGCATCCAAAGGGTGAGGCTTGAAGGGGCAGGAGATGGAAACGGAACAACTTGACGTTCTGGTCGTTGAAGATGATGCCGCTCATGCGGAGGCCCTTCGTCGCGCCTTCGCCTCGAACGGCGTCAAGGCCGGGATCTTTATAGTCTCTACGCTGCGGGAATTTCGTGAAAGGGTTCTGAAGAACCCACCGGACATAGCCATCATGGACCTGAACCTTCCGGATGGGCGTGCCGTGGAGGTAATGACGACTCCCCCTGAAAACGGGGCGTTCCCGATCCTGCTGATGACCAGCTATGGTAACGAACGCGTGGCGGTTGAGGCAATCAAGTCCGGAGCGATCGACTACATAGTCAAATCGACTGAGGCGTTCGCCGGCATGCCGCGTACAGTCGAGCGCGCCTTGCGCGAATGGCGTCTCCTGATCGATCGTCAGCAGACGGTAGAGTTGTTGAAGGAGCAGGAAGAGGAACTTGACGCAATTTATGAAAATGCCCCTCTAATCATGATGCTGGTCGATCAGGAACGGAGAATCTGCAAGGTGAACCGTTCCGGTGAAGCATTTGCACACTCATTCAGGGCAGAGATGCTTGGTTTACGCCTCGGGGAGTCCCTGCACTGTCTGCAATCGGCGTTTGCTCCGCTCGGGTGCGGTTTCGGGGGGAAGTGTCCGGACTGTACGTTTCGCAAACTGTTGCATGATACGCTTGAATACGGAGTTTCTCATACGTCCGTCGAAGCGCGGCTGTTGTTTAGCCATGAGGGACGGGAAGAGGAGGCTTTCTTTCTCTGTTCGACAAAAAAGCTGATCATTCGCAAAGAGCCCCTGGTTCTGGTGAGTCTGCTTGATATAACCGAGAACAGGATATTGGAAGAAAATCTGCGCCAGGCGCAGAAGATGGATGCCGTCGGACGATTGGCCGGCGGAGTGGCGCATGATTTTAATAATATGCTGAATGTTATTACCGGCTACACGGAACTGGCCCTGAAGCGGGCGGGTCATGATGAGAAGAGCAGATCATATCTCCACGGTGTGCTGGACGCCGCCAGCCGCTCTGCCGAATTGACCAGACAACTGCTTGCTTTCTCCCGCAAACAGTTGGTGCAACCCCGTATTCTGGATATTAATAAAACGATAAGTGACGAGATGAAGCTGCTCAATAAGCTTATAAGTGAAGATATCAAGCTCACGTTTGTTCAAGGGCATGATACAGGCCATATTTTGATGGATCCCTCGCAAGTCGATCAGATTCTGGTTAACCTGGTGGTGAATGCGCGTGATGCGATCGAAGGGGG
>JAQTRC010000053.1:0-15550 GCA_028712665.1 Desulfuromonadaceae bacterium | reverse complement strand
TCAATCCGGAAATCAAGGTGCTGTTCATGTCCGGTTATACCGATGACATTATCACCAATCGTGGTGTTCTGCCCGAGGGAATAAATTTTATACATAAACCGTTTACTGTTTTTCAACTGGCTGAAAAGGTGCGGGCGGTGCTGGACGGGGAGAGTAGTTCATGAACGATAATTCGCCCAACCTGACCTTCGTAATTGACGAGGAAAAACGGCGTTAAAGCTGATCTCAACTGTCAAAGTTTCATGCCTTAGACCAGAAGAGATTCCAAAAAGCAAATATGAAAGTAACGGTTCTGGGGGAGATTGTTCATGCAGACCCATTGGTTGGGAACCCAATATTTTCATAAAGTGCGCTATATCTGCACTGTAAATAAAAATGGGTTAGCCTTATCGGATAACCCATTGATTTATTTGGTGGGCGCTGCGGGTTTCGAACCTGCGACCCCTGCCGTGTGAAGGCAGTGCTCTCCCGCTGAGCTAAGCGCCCATTTATGGATATTTGAATAGCAGAGCATATCGCTCCTGTCAAGCTTCTCCATTGGCACCTTTGGAAGCAACGTGACCAGCTACGGGTTTGATTCGCTCTTATAAGTTAAAATCCGGTTGGCGATAATCGCTGAAAAGTACCGTTGATTCGATTTCAATTTTCTTGTGCAAAGGTAGAGGAATTTATACTATCTTGATTCCATCCGGAAATTCCGGATGAGAAATATGGCTCCGGATAAATCATGCCACTTTCCAAACGCACACTCTTTGTTGTAGTCAGCACGTTTATTGCTCTGCTCTTCGTTCTGGCTGTGACGTCAGATGTCATCCTTCTGAAAAGCTTCACATCACTGGAGCAGACAGTCTTGGCAGGTAATGTACAGAAGCTTAGTAATGAAATTGATGAAACTTATGATGAGTTATTTGCAGTTGCGGAAGGCATCGCTTCAGACGTCATAAAACAGGGTGCTTCGTATGTTTCGGAGCTGGATCTTCAGTCTTTCTACACACTCCGCTTTGATGTAGCCGCCTGCTTTTCAAAGTCGGGCGTTCTTCTCTCCTCCCGCGCAGCAGATTTCCATAAACGCCGGTGGGTCGTTCACTCTGAACCAGATATCAATAAAATCGGAGCTGTGGCCCAGCTTTGGGCCAAGAGTCAGAATGGAATGCTGAAGGGGATGGTTCTGGTGAACGATGTGCCGATGCAATTGATACTGAATCCGGTTCAGGGCACCGACCTTCTGTTGCTGATTGGCCGCTATCTCGATTCCGAGGAGCTCAAACGCGTTAGTGATTTGACACATATCGATTTCAAGCTGTTCCTTCTTGACCGGAAAATTGAAGAATATAATGTTATTGGCGCGCTTGAAGATTTTGGGAACGGCGTGGAATATCCATCCCAGGTCCTTGAAAATGGCAAAATCGCCGGATATACCCTGTTCAGAGACCTGTCGGGGAAGCCTGTGGCGGTCGGCAGGATTGCCGAACAGCGCCTTGTCTACGAGCAGGGGAAGGCAGCCATCATCTATGTCATCTCTGCCCTGTTTCTGGCGGGGGGCGTATTCTGCTGCGTGGTTCTGATATTTATTCGCAAAATCATTTTGAAACGTCTCGCGTCACTCGGGGCAACCGTAAAAGATATCAGCGTCAAGAGTGATATTTCTTCGCGTCTGCCGGTTTCTCACGAACGTGATGAGCTCGAAGAGATGGCCATCTCGATAAATACAATGCTTGATTCGCTTGAATCCGCCGAAACGGTAATAAGAGAGAGCGAAGAACGGTATCGTATGCTTTTTGAACGTGCTCCAGATGCAATTATCATTATCGGCATGGATGGTGATGAGAACGGCCGGATCGTGGCCGCCAATCAGGCCGCTGCCGCGCAACATGGTTATACTGTTGAAGAATTTTGCTCCTTATCCTTTTTTGACATCAACATAACCGACACAGAGAAGATTGCCGTCCCTATTTTTGTGCAGTTTGCCAGAGGCGAGTGGGTGACGGCCGAACTCTGGCACCGTAAAAAGGATGGATCCCGTTTCCCTGTTGAGATTCACGCCGGCCCCATTAAAATAAGGGGTTGCAACTATACTCTCGGTTTTGAACGTGATATCACATCCCGCATGCTGGCCGAAGAAGCCGACAACATATATATGGATCACATCGCTCAACTCAACAGGGAGTTGACCCTCGGGACCGATGCGTTGGCCGCTGCCAACGCTGAACTCGAGGCCTTCAACTTTTCCGTGTCGCACGACATGCGAGGTCCATTGGCCCGAATATTGGGCTACTGCCAGATTTTGCTCGAGGAAGGCATGGTGCCGGACCCCCAGACAAAGTTATACATCTCAAGAATACATGACTCTGGAGTATGGCTGAATGAAATGATTGACGCAATGCTTCGCCTGGCGCAGTTGACACGCGCCGAGTTTGTCCCCGACAGCGTCAACCTGAGCCATATTGCCGGAATGGTAATCAGAGAGCTTGTTCTTACCGAGCCGGAGAGGAAAGTACAGACTTGTATCGCAGATGATGTAGTTGTTTCCGGGGACCCGCGCCTTCTCAAAATTCTGATGACCAACCTGCTCGACAATGCATGGAAGTATAGTTCCTGCCAGAGCCTGGCCCAAATAGAGTTCGGTATCAGCCAGAGTGAGCCTGTTCCGGTCTATTTTGTGCGCGACAACGGCGCCGGTTTTAATATGAGGGATGCCGACAAGCTTTTCCGGGTCTTTACGCGTCTTCACGATCCGGCCCAATTCAGCGGTACCGGTTTAGGACTGGCAACCGTCCACCGGATAACAAAACGCCATGGAGGCCGTATATGGGCCGAGGGGGAAACCGGCAGGGGGGCGACCTTCTTCTTTACTCTGCAGCCGGATCCCACTTTTGATTGATTGGTTATGTGATGAAGAGGTTACAGGTATGGTTCAGATCGTCTCATGGCTCTTCCTGAACAGGACTCTGGCCGTAGGCATATCTCCCTCATCACTCTCTTCTGAAAAGAGGATTTCCCCCTGGTATGCTCCAAATATTTTTGTCAGTTCTCCCTTTCTCAATAAGTAGGACGGATCGTGGGATGCAAGTAGTTGCGGCGACTCCAAAATGGTGTCGAACAGCAGCAGACCTCCCGGGGCGAGCGCCTGCACCTCTGACGGAATAAGCCCGCGCATCAGGAAATTAAAGTTAAGTATCAGGTCATATTTTTCGGAAATTCGGTAGCCATCCAGATTTACCCGTCTGAAATCAATGCTGACCCCTGCGCTCTTTGCGCGCGCTACCCCTTTTGAAAGCCCGACATCAGATATGTCAAGTGCGGTTACCTGAAAGCCGTTTTGTGCGAGGAAGAGACTGTTTCTTCCTTCGCCGCAGGCAATATCCAATGCGGCATGACCCGGAACAAGAAGCTTTATCCGATCTATTTCTCTCGAAAGAAACGGAGATGGGCGCAATCCCAGAAAAGAATCTTCCGACTCAAAGCGCCGGTTCCACTTGATCCTGTCCGCTTCCAATGTCCCTCCGCTACCAATATAATTAATCTTGTACTACCTTTAAAAGAACCGGTACAAATGTACCCACAATTCAAACAATGTCAATTATTGGTTTGAGTTAGACTCTGGAAGGAAGCCTCGGTAAAGAGGCACGTCCGGATCTCCGGTCGCCGGCAATTACAATTATATCCCCGTTCACCTTGACTTTTATACTCCATATTTCGTATTGTTACCGATGATCCTTTTGTAATGCTCGCGGGGATATAATCTGCAGGTTTGGCTGACTTACAAAATTTACATTATTGGAGATTGAACGGGCTTGAAAGCATGCGTTGTCATACCGACTTACAATGAGAAAGATAATGTCAGGCATCTGGCAGACGCGGTTCTTTCGCAACAAGCTGATCTCCACATTCTTTTTGTTGATGATTGCTCTCCCGATGGCACCGGTTTGATCATCGATGAGATGGTTGCCGAAAATGACCGTGTTCATGTTTTGCACCGTTCGGGAAAACTTGGTTTGGGCTCTGCATATCGTGAAGGATTTAAAGTGGCTCTTTCGATGGATGCCGATTATGTACTTGAAATGGACGCCGATTTTTCTCACGATCCAGCCATGATTCCGCTGTTTCTCTCTGCCATCAAAGATAGTGATCTGATCATTGGATCCCGGTACTTGAACGGTGTGAGTGTCGTTAATTGGCCGATCAGGCGTTTGATTCTGAGTTATTTTGCGAGTGTGTATACCCGTTGGATTACCGGATTGAAGTTGTGGGATTGCACAAGCGGATTCAAATGTTTTCGGAGATCAGCACTTGAAGCTATCAATCTTGATAAAATTCGGTCGGATGGATATTCATTTCAGATTGAGATGAATTACCGCTGCATGGAGAAAGGTTTCCGAATTGCTGAAGTTCCTATTATCTTCATCGACCGCCATGCCGGAAGTTCCAAGATGTCCCGCAAGATTGTCCGGGAGGCCGTTTTTATGGTCTGGAAGTTGCGATTTGGATCAATTATATCCCGCATGACAGGAAGTCCCCCCTGAAATGTCACATGACATCTGGTCAATAATTCTTTTAGTCGGGCTGGCTGGCTGGGTACTCTCCAGTATAATGCTGGCGTTCAAGGCTTTCCCCGAAAAAGGTGTTTTTGATGTCGCATCAGGGATACGTTGGGGCGGGGCGATCGTTATTTCTTTCTCTGTCTGGATAATCGGCATGCTTTTCGCGTGATTAAAGGTGATTATAAATGAGTGGTAATCCATGATTCAGCTGCACAATGTATCTCTGGCCTACCAGCGGGATGCCTCGGCGTTGAGAAACATAAACCTGAAAGTTGGAAAAGGGGAGTTTGTCTTTCTGACCGGCCCTTCCGGGGCCGGCAAAACTACTCTGCTCCGTCTGCTGTATGGAGCGCTGACCCCGACTCGCGGAGAGGTGCTGATTGATGGCCAGAATATCTCCCGCATTGCTGCCTCCCAGATTCCGCAGTTACGCCGTTCGATCGGGGTTGTGTTTCAGGACTTCAAACTGCTGCAAAGCCGTACCGTGTTTGAAAATGTTGCTGTTACACTGGAAGTGCTGGGGTGGGGCAGGGGGGATATCGGCAAGAAGACCATGCATATCCTCAAACAGATGGGAATTGAATCGAAGTATAATCTCATCACTCAGCGCCTTTCGGGAGGCGAGCAGCAGCGCGTAGCGCTGGCGCGGGCCTTGGTCAATGATCCAAAAATCCTTCTGGCTGACGAACCGACCGGTAATCTTGATGATGCCAATAAGAACCAGATTCTAAATATTTTCAAAGAAGCAAACGTTCGCGGCACAACGGTCGTAGTCGCCACTCACGACCGGCGCCTTATTGAACATGGGCATAAACGACTCATTACTCTGAATAAAGGTGAAATTGTTGAACAGGTGGAAAAAGAAGAAAACAGAGACGAGCAAGCCTTTTAAGAGGCCTACACTTGCGGAGGATGGTTTTGGCGGCCGGGCCGGGTATTTTTTCGTTCGGGCCTTGACCAACATTCGTCAAAACATATTCGTCAACGTCGTTACAATTGGGACTATCACGCTTGCGCTTCTTATTGTCTCCCTTTTTCTGCTGGTGTTTGTCAATCTGGAAAACGCGGCTGAAAATTGGAGCGAGCGCGTGCAGGTTACGGTCTACTTTGACCGGGATCTGACTTCCGAGGAGCAGACGATGCTCCGTGGCAGGATCAGGGCATTGCCGGAAACATCACGTGTAAGCTATGTCTCGCGAGAGGAAGCGCTGAAACGTTTCAAAAGCCGATTGCGTGGGCAGGAGACACTCCTTGAGGGGGTGCGTCCGGAGGTGCTTCCTACATCTTTCGAGATTTCTCTGAAACGAGCAAATCGAGACACTCAAGGGGTTGAAAATTTCGTTGTTTCCTTAAAGCGTATTCCCGGCATCACCGAAGTTCAGTATGGTGAAGAGTGGGTAAAACGATTCAATTCGTTCCTCAATTTCATGCGCCTTTTAGGGGCGCTTCTGGGCGCATTTCTTGTGCTGGCGGTGGTATTTATAGTGTCAAATACCATCAAGCTCACTATCTATGCCCGTCGGGACGAGCTGGAAGTAATGTCGCTCGTTGGCGCTACCAGTTTCTTTATCAAAGCTCCCTTTTTGCTCGAAGGGCTGATTCAGGGTCTGGTCGGCGCCATTATTGCGATAACTCTGCTGTTCGGACTGTATGAAGGTTTTTTGCATAATGCCGGCAGTTTTCTCACCTTTAACCCGGTTTCTTCAGGTCTCGGCTTTCTTCCGTATGAGTATGTCGGTGGAATAATCCTTGCGGGCGCCATTCTCGGATTCATCGGAAGCCTTACCTCGCTGAAGCGCTTTGTCGACGCTTAGATGATAAGCCGGTCGGCAATCATAGTTGGCATACTGATTATTTCCGTATCTTCTGCTCAGGCTGAGAATCCCAAGGATGAGCTGAGTGGCGTCAAACGGGAGATCAAGGCTAAAAAACAGCTTATTACCAAAACGCGCAAGGTAGAAGCGGTTATCTCGACAGAGCTGTTGGAGATAAACCGCAATCTGGAACAGAAAGAGTCTGATCTTGGCAGGTTGAGTCACGATCTCCGCGTTGTTGAATCCGCTCTTGTACGTACCGGCCGTGAAATAGCCAAAGTTACCGAAGAGGCCAATCGGAAGCGCCAGGAGATAGAACGCCGCTTGTCATCATTGTATAAGGCCGGGGAATTGGGCGCATTGCGGATGTTTTTTTCGGCGGAATCATTTCCACAGTTGGCCGAAAATATCCGCTATATGAGGTCGATCCTTGATAATGACAAACGGCTCTTCCAAGAGTACAATCAGAAAGTGCAGGAACTGAAAAAATTAAAGGGCGATCTGGAACGGGATGCGGCGAAGAAAGCGCGTATCAAGGATGGCATCGCTCTAAAGAAACGCGAAATAGAGCAGGAGAAAAGTAAAAAGGCCGGCTATCTGTTAAAGGTTCGTCAGGATCGCAAGAGCTATGAAGCCTCTCTGAAGGAGTTGCAGGCGAATGCTTCCAGGCTGCAATTGATGATTGAAAGGCTAGATGCGTTAAGGCGGAGAAAACTTTCTTCCCGCCATGAAAAGCCAGGCAGGAAGCTGAAACCGCTTGCTGAGTTGCCCCCCGTTCCCGACCGCGGTTTCGCGTCTCAAAAGGGGCGGATGTCTCTCCCGGTACGGGGCGAGATAATTGAGTCGTTTGGCAAGCACAAACATCCGGAGTTCAATTCGTACACCTTCAGCAAGGGACTCTCGGTTTCCGCAAACGCCGGTACGGATATCAAGGTTATTTACGAAGGGACTGTGATTTTTGCCGATTATTTTAAAGGCTTTGGCAATATGGTCATCGTGGATCATGGAGGCGGTTATTTCACCCTTTATGCCCATGCCTCGCGGATTTTAAAAAAAGTTGGCGCCGAAGTAGCGCGCCATGAAACTATAGCAACCGTTGGTGACATGGATTCAACCAAAGGGGCGATTTTGTATTTTGAGATTCGCCATCAGGGTAAGCCGGTGGATCCTGCCGACTGGGTTCGCTGATATAATAGACCGACTGTTACAATAAACACGAAAAAGCATTCACAAGCATGGAGGAACAGAAATGAGTACACCCGGTAGCAAGAAAACAAAGATGATTGCAGGTTTTGCGGTTGTCGCAGCAGTTTTGGTAATGTTCATCGGAATCAGCTCTCAACGGTATTGTTCGGCTGAAGGGAAAGGGAGCGATTATGAGTCGATCGAGCTTTTTACCGATGTGATGGCAATTATAAAGAAAAGTTATGTAGAAGAGGCTGACACAAAAAAACTGGTTTATGGAGCCATAAACGGCATGTTAACGTCTCTGGACCCTCATAGCTCTTTTATGCCGCCTGATACCTACAAAGAGATGAAGATCGATACAAAGGGAGCGTTCGGCGGCCTGGGGATAGAAATTTCTATTAAGGACGGGGCTCTGACGGTTATTTCTCCTATTGAGGATACCCCTGCGTTCAAGGCTGGGATCAAGTCCGGCGATCATATCTTGAAGATAGACGACAAGTTCACCAAGGACATTAATATCAACGACGCGGTAAAAAAGATGCGTGGCTTGAAGGGAACCTCCGTAACCCTGACCATAATGCGGGAAGGCTTTGACAGGCCTAAAGAGTTTCCGCTTGTGCGCGATATTATCCAGGTAAAGAGTGTAAAATCAAGACTGGTTGATGGGGGCTACGCCTACGTCCGGATAGCCCAGTTTCAGGAAAAGACGGATGAGGATCTTTCCAAAGCTTTAAAGTCGATGAGAGAGCAAAACAAGGGGGAGTTGAAAGGGTTGATTCTTGACATGCGAAACGATCCTGGCGGTCTGCTCGATCAGGCTGTCAGGGTGTCCGATCATTTTGTTCCGGAAGGGCAGATGATTGTTTATACCGAAGGGCGCGAGAAGGATTCGAAGATGAAATTTATAGCAAAAAATGCCATTAAAGAGCCCAATTACCCGATTGTGGTGCTGATTAACGGTGGCAGCGCCAGCGCTTCTGAGATTGTGGCAGGCGCCCTGCAGGATCACAAGCGCGCCATTATAATGGGTACCCAGAGTTTCGGCAAAGGATCGGTCCAGACCATCATCCCGCTTTCTGATGATTCCGGACTGCGCCTGACAACGGCGCGCTACTATACTCCCAAGGGCCGATCCATTCAGGCCAAGGGAATTACGCCTGATATCGTTGTAGAGATGGTTGAACTTCCAAAGGAGTCCGCCGTCAAAAAGGATGCCCTGCATTTGCGCGAAAAGGATCTGGAGAATCACTTCGAGAGCGAAGGCAAGTCCGGGCCTGCAGACGCTAAAAAGAACGAAAAGAAGGAAGATAAAGCCGTCCAGTTATCTCAAAAGCCGGAAGACAACCTGAAAAACGACTATCAGGTTTTGCGGGCGCTTGATCTCCTTAAAGGGTGGGAGTTGATAAAAAACATGGGTGCAGGAAATTAGCGGAAACGCACTGATAAAGCGGATGATGCATATCCTAACAAATAGATTGCCTGTTTTGCCCTGATCGTGCGTAAACGAGGGCAAAAAAGAATCAAGGAGCCCCGCAGAGGGGCTCTTGCCATCACCCTTCTGTTGGCGTTCGTCGCAATTGCCCTGGTGACGGCCTATTTTCTGCTTGCGCCTTATCGCAAAAAGTTTCTGCCCGAAGTCAAAAAACCGGAAATCCTTTTAAATACGACTACAGCACGTCCATACCCTCATGCGCCCCCAGCTGCCATTCCTCCTGCCGCCGAACAAAAACCGGCAAGCGATAAAGAGACATACCCGAAGGCAGACATAATTCTCCCGGAAAAAATACCTCTCTCAAAGATCACCCCCGGTAAGGGGTATCTGGCAATCATCATCGATGACATGGGGAGCAGTATGACGGAGGCGCTCTCGCTGGCAAAGATCGCTGTGCCGCTGACTTTCTCAATCATCCCGGGACTGCGGCATGACAGGGACGTGGCTCTATTTGCCAAAACCAACGGTATCGAAACTATGGTCCATATTCCTATGCAGTCGAAGGGGTGGCCGGAACAACGTCTGGAGGCCAACGGGCTGTTGTTGTCGATGAACGATGCTGAATTGAGGGACAGGGTGGCCGGGTTTCTGCGCGACATTCCTGGAGCGGTCGGCGCCAACAACCATATGGGTTCGGAATTTACCGAACATGACGACAAGATGCGGAGTGTGCTTGAAACGCTGAAAAGCAAGAATCTGTTCTTTGTAGACAGTTTCACTTCAATTCAAACGACTGGATTACGTGTGGCGCGGGAGTTGGGGATAAGATCAGACCGGCGGCATGTGTTTCTGGATAATGAACAGAAGCGCGGTTATATTCTGGGACAACTCGGTCAGGCGGCAAAGCTGGCCAAAAAGAGCGGATATGCAATTGCTATCTGCCATCCGCATCCTGAAACCATTGCGACCCTCGCCTCTGCATTGCCCGGTCTGGCAGCCCAGGGAATTACTCTCGTTCCTGCGTCACAGCTTGTCAGATAGCGCATCGGCAATACATTGCTGAATTTTCCGGACAGCTCTATAGTTATCTTCGTGAAGAATCGCCTCCGGGTGGGACGAATCTACCGGATAGACCGACAGCCAGACACCCTCCCGCATTTTTCCTTCGTATCCGGCCAGCGCCTCATTAAGCATCAGGTATAGCTTGTCAAGTACGCCGTCAAACTCGCCGGAATCAAATCCCGGCATTTCAACGTCCTTCTGGAACAGTTCCTCTCCTTCCGAACTGAACTGCCGGTAGTCGAGAATACTTTGCGCGCCACCCGGCCGGAGCGCAAAGAGCGACACTCTCTTTCCTGCTTTGTCGGAGGAAACCACCATTCGGGCCGTTCCGTACGCCTGAGAGTCTCTGGACATGCCGTAGAGAGTTGAACAGAGCATTTCGATTACACAATCCCCATGCAGAAATCCTCGTGAAGCCCGGTCGGATGTCTCAAAATAGAAGTTTCGTCCATCAGGCGAAGCATCAAAAAATGAGCCGCATATCAGGCAGCGATCAACCAACCCCTCCAGACGCGACAGATACGACTCTTTCTTGCGCGCCTCCTTTTCGATGAGCCAGGTGTGATACAGGCAGGCCCTGGATTCCTCTGTAGCGTCATGGTTGCGCAGAATATCGCGAGCAATTTCCATGAACTGACCATGCACTTCGGTCCCCCGGGCATGTGTCAGAATCGGATATATTTTGCCGTCCGGGTTGGTATTGAGGCTTTCGACCTTGGGGCTTTTGGAGATGAAGGTGTCCAGACATTTATAACCGCGATTGACCGCAAATGCTCTCAGCAATGTTTTCTGATCCTTGAAGATGCCGTCGAACTTTATCCGGGAGTCGATCAGGCAGGGAATCAGAGAGAGCGATTTCTTGTCAATCCCTCTCTGGTCGAACAGTGCAAAGATGTTTCTGCAGTTTTCGAGACTAGGCATGTCCTTTACCGGTATCAGGACTCGGTCTGCGGCATACAACGCGTTCTGAGTCAGGATATTGAGGTCGGGGCGGGTGTCGATAATGACGATGCCGGAGAGTCCTGATTCCGCCAGCATTTTTGTCAGAGTCATCGGCCCTTTGAAGCGCTCGTGGATATCAGCCAGTTCAGTCGATGAAGGGATGTAATCGACACCGTACTGGCCCGTATGGACCACTTCGCGGGCTGCTGCGCCCAAGAGCAGGGCATGGACGTCCGCCTTATCATCCTTCCGTTTTGCCAGTTCGAACATTTTGTCAATCGTGAAGTGGTTGTCAAAGGAGAATATCGTTACCGGCAGATCATCTCTCATAGCTTTCAGATAGATTGCCAGATTTGAGGCCAGTGTCGTTTTTCCCACCCCCCCCTTTTCGGAGGAGATGGTTATGGTGTAGGGATATGAACGCATGAAATTTACCGCCATGAAAGTTGTCAAATGTTGTAGCGAGCCGATAAAGAAACCGATACTAGTCAATTTGGCGTGAGCGGTCAACTGTTTGATGGGATATTGCAAAAGACATTGCTTGCATCAAAAAATATCCCGGTTATAATTACGCTGTTTTACAAAAATAGGCGTCTGGAGTGTACCGTAGCCGCCCTCAAAGAACTTGTCGATAGGTGAATTTATGCGAATAACCCCAACAACAGAGCTTGAATACCGTTGCAAAAGACTTCAGGAATATATGGCCGCATCAGGACTGGACGCAGTCATCATCGTTCAGAATGCCGATCTCTTTTACTTCACCGGCACAGTTCAGAACGGCAACCTCTATCTGCCGGCGCAGGGGCAGCCGATCTTCATGGTGCGCAAGGATGCCGGCCGCGCCCGCATGGAGTCGGGACTGAAAGAGGTCGTTCCATTTGGATCGATGAAGGATATACCCGGCATCCTCTCCAGGTACGGCTATCCGGAACCTGGGCGCATTGGGCTTGAACTGGATGTCTTGCCGGTCAATTTTTTTGAACGGTACCGCAAAGTGTACCCGAACGCCAAATACCTTGATGCCACGCCGATTATCCGGAAGGTCAGGATGATCAAGTCTCATTACGAGATTCACCTTATGAAGGATGCAGCCGATCAGATGGACAGGGTACACCGGCGGGCCTGCGAGGTTATTCGCGAGGGAATGAGCGATATCGAGCTGGCGGCGGAACTGGAATATACTGCAAGAATGAGTGGTCATCAGGGAATGATCCGGATGCGTGGATTCAATTCGGACATTTTTTTCGGGCATGTATTTTCCGGTAGCGACAGTTCGGTCCCCTCCTACTCAGACACACCGCTTGGCGGTCTGGGTCTCAACACCTCATTTGGACAGGGGGCGGGCCTGAAGACGATTGAGCGTAATGAAGTGATAATGGTCGATCTTGTCGGCTGCGCTGATGGATATCTGGTGGACCAGACGAGAAATTTTGTCATTGGTGAATTATCCGACCGTCTGCGTATAGCCTACTACGACATGCTCAAGGTGCAGAAGCTGATGATGAAAATTGCCCTGCCCGGCGCAAGTTGGAGTTCCATCTATGATGAATGTCTGGCGCTGGCCGTTGAAATGGGGTATGCCGACAGTTTCATGGGGGCAAAAGGATCGCAGGTCTCTTTCATAGGGCATGGCCTTGGAGTGGAAATCGACGAGTATCCCTTTATAGCTCGAGGCTTTGAAGATGTGTTTCTGGAAGCCGGGATGGCCTTCGCCTTTGAGCCGAAAGTTGTATTCCCCGGGGAGGGCTCTATCGGTATTGAGAACACATTTTACCTGAGCAATGAAGGTCTTAAACAACTCACATTCTCAAGCGAAGAGCTGTTTGCATTACCGGTTTGAAATCCCGTAAAATTTTTGTTGCATTTTAGTAACGCTGCCAGTATAAGTACAGAACAATTTGTATACAGTATCCTGTAATAATAGTATAAAACGGCGTAACAAATTAGATTTATTGCTGTTTGTTTTATGATGTTGTTCAGTCTTATCCATCGTTCGCTTCAGTTTAACCCACCCCACGAAAGGAGAGTACCCAGATGGCATTAAAAGACACACTCAAACAGAAGATCGAGGAGCATCGCCCACGCATCACCAAGCTTGTAAAAGAATTCGGCAAGGTTATTATCGATCAGGTCAACATCGACCAGTGTATCGGCGGCGCCCGTGACATCCGCAGTCTTGTCACCGACATCTCCTACCTTGATCCGCAGGAAGGTATCCGTTTCCGCGGCAAGAACATTCCCGAAACCTTCGCAGCGCTTCCCAAGGCTCCCGGTTCCGGCTATCCGACCGTTGAGTCCTTCTGGTATTTCCTCTTAACCGGCGACGTCCCGACCGATGCCCAGGTAGCCGAAGTAGTGGCCGAGTGGAAAGTCCGCCAGGTAGTTCCCCAGTACGTTTTCGACGCGCTCCGCGCCCTCCCCAAGGACATCCATCCGATGGTCATGCTCTCCGTCGGTATGTTGGCTCTGCAGAAGGACTCAAAGTTTTTTGCATTCTACAGCTCCGGCAAGTTCAACAAGATGACCGCCTGGGAATATGTTTATGAAGATGCAAGCGATCTGGTTGCCCGTATTCCTGTTATCGCCGCCTTCATCTATAACCTCAAGTATCGCGGGGACAAGCAGATCGCGATCGATCCCAAGCTGGACATGGGCGCCAACTTTGCCCATATGATCGGCCAGTGTGAAGAGTATAAAGACGTTGCCCGCATGTACTTCATCCTGCATTCCGACCATGAGTCCGGCAATGTTTCGGCACACACGACTCATCTGGTTCACTCTGCCCTGTCTGACCCGTACTATGCCTACTCTGCCGGCCTGAACGGACTGGCAGGCCCGCTGCATGGTCTGGCCAACCAGGAAGTTCTCGACTGGACGATGAAGTTCCAGGCCAAATACTGCAAAGATGTCGAGCCGACCAAAGAGCTGATCAAAAACGCTCTATGGGATACGCTTAATGCCGGTCAGGTCATCCCCGGTTACGGACACGCCGTTCTCCGCAAGACCGATCCGCGCTACATGTCCCAGCGCGAATTCTGCCTCAACACCGCCGGGCTCAAGGACGACCCGCTGTTCAAGGTCGTTTCGATGATCTTCGAAGTCGCCCCTGGTGTTCTGACCGAGCATGGCAAGACCAAAAATCCATGGCCGAATGTTGACGCGCAGTCCGGCGTTATCCAGTGGTACTACGGCCTGAAGGAGTGGGATTTCTACACCGTCCTGTTCGGGGTAGGCCGTGCTCTTGGCTGCATGGCCAATATCACCTGGGACCGCGGTCTTGGCTACGCCATCGAGCGTCCCAAGTCCGTTACCACCGCCATGTTGGAAAAATGGGCTGCTGAAGGCGGTCGTCAGTTGTCATAATTTTTCTTCACTGATTTCTTTCAGGGGGGGATGCTCATCGCGTCCCCCTTTTTTTATTTTCATGCTTGCAAAATAAAAAAAGTGAGGTATAAAGGACTATATCAGTCGCATTTAAAACCTACATCTATCCGATCCGGAGTTTCCGGACGGAAACGAAACTAAACAACAGGGAGGTAATATGGCAGCTTCGATCAAAGGAACAAAAACGGAGCAGAATCTGCTCAAATCGTTTTCCGGTGAGAGTCAGGCGCGTAATCGCTACACTTATTTCGCCAGCGTCGCCAAAAAAGAGGGCTTGGTTCAGATCGCCGATATTTTTGACGAAACGGCCAATCAGGAGAAGGAGCATGCCAAACGTTTCTTCAAATTTCTGGAAGGTGGGGATCTGGAAATCACAGCCTGTTTCCCGGCCGGTAAGATCGGAACTACCGCTGAGAACCTGCTGGCGGCGGCAAATGGTGAGCATGAGGAGCATACGCTTCTCTACCCCGCCTTTGCTGCTACAGCCAAAGAAGAGGGCTTTCCGGCAATTGCCGCAGCCTGGACAGCCATATCCGTGGCCGAAAAACAGCATGAAAAAAGGTATCGCGACCTGCTGGCAAATATCGACGCAGGCCGTGTATTCACGCGTGAAGGAGATGTCGTATGGCGCTGCCGTAACTGCGGTTACCTCCATACCGGCAAGGAAGCGCCTGAAGTCTGTCAGGCATGTCTGCACCCAAAAGCTCATTTTGAACTGCTTGGCGAAAACTGGTGATTATCGGAGTCCTGCCAAAGGAGTACTAAAATTTAAAGGAGAAATAGACAATGGCAAAATTACTTGAAGTCTACAAATGTGAGTTGTGCGGAAATATTGTTGAGGTCGTTTTTGCAGGTGATGGCGATCTTTCCTGCTGCGGTCAGGAGATGAAGCTTCTATCGGAAAATACTGTTGACGCCGCCAAGGAGAAACATGTTCCGGTAATAGCTAAAGTTGACGGTGGCTACAAGGTGACTGTCGGCAGTGTGCCTCATCCGATGGAAGAAAAGCATTATATCGAATGGATAGAGCTAATCGCCGACGGCAAATCGTATCGTCAGTTCCTTAAACCGGGAGAAGTCGCCGAGGCGGTTTTCCTTGTCAAGGCATCGTCGGTAACCGCGCGCGAGCTTTGCAATCTTCACGGGCTTTGGTCCGCAAAAGGCTGATAAAGGCATTTTGCATAACC
>JAQTRC010000154.1 GCA_028712665.1 Desulfuromonadaceae bacterium | reverse complement strand
CCATCAGAAGAGCGTTCCTCCCCAGAGAGTTCAGGTACTTCCTGCATATGAATCTGCCTAACGCGCGGATTCAGGTTGTAGAAACTTATCCGGCCAGAATTGTCCTGGTTCATACAAATCGGGAGGCCCTCTTTCCTGAAACAGGAAAATGAATCAGCGTCTCCAGACCGAGGTGCGCCCGAAAAGTGGTATGCCGATATAACCGCGCAACTCCAGCCGATCCGGCGCCGCCAGATGAATTTTGCCCCGGTAGGTATTGCCGCTTTTCGGATCGTAGCAAGTCCCGTTTCCCCAAATGTTGCCCCCCTCTGTGGTGAACCCATCCAATATTTGCAGACCGATGAGCGGACGGCTTCTAACTGCCGGATCAGGATTTTTCCGGTCAATTATCGGCGTGCCGATCTCGCCATCGTTGCTATCTAAATATTTCGGATTCTTCAACCAGATGATTTTGCCGCAGATCTTTTCCCCACACCGGAAAACTTCCACCTTCGATTCATCCATCTCGGTTTTCCAGATTCCCAGAATCTCACCCGGCTGAGCGCCGAAGGCGATTGCAGCCGTCAGCAGAATTATCGCGAAGGATGCCAATATCCTCATAAATTATCCTGTTTATCAGGGTTAGGTTAACGCGCTTCGATACCCCATAGTTTGCCCGAATATAAAGAGTCGAAGGCATCTGAGTAGAGTTCCAGCATCTCCGATTGAAACTTCCTGTCCACCTTCACCCCCCTTTCTGTCCAGGCAGCGCAGTATCCGCAAGCCGAGCAGTCGCTTGTCCGGCAGTCGATCTCCTTCATGCCGGCAAGGAATCCGTCCAGTTCCTTGTTGTCGATATATACGGGGTCCCATTCCATGGCTGAAAGCAGGCCGCGTTTCTCGGCAAGTTTTTTCAACTTCAAGAGTTCTGAGGTCTTCACTGTGCCGGGCCTGAAAAAATACTTCAAAAACTTCCAGAGGTTTCCCGGCCGGCCCGTCCCGAAACCGGATTTGTCCTTATATCCGTACGGCTGTATCAGATCCAGCAGGTTCCCGTCAAAGCTCCTCTCGGAGTAGGCCCGGACCCGCTGAGCCATCACGGATGTTGGCGCGCCCCGTTCCAGTATCTTGAAAGAGGTAAAACCCATCTGTACGTACAAATCGATATCCTCGGGCCTGATAAACTCAGAACGAAGGTAGTTGGATGGATCCATAAGCTTATCCGCGGAGCATCTGAGGGCGCAGTAGTCTATCATGAAGCCGCGACTTGCGTGCCCCTGCTGCGATGCGTGGGAGAGATTAACCATGTGCTGTCCAGACAGAGGACAAAACATCATGCAGTTGGAGTTGGCGATCAGCTGGAGTTCCAGTTTCACCGCTTTCCTTATCGCCTCCAGCATTGCAAAGTCACGGTTGACGGAAATGGACTCAAGCGTTATACAGTCAGCCCCCAGTTCCTCCCAGAACTTGGCCTTAGCCACACTGTCAACCCTGGCGTATACCCCTACCCGCACTTTCAAACTCGGGTGCCGCTTTTTTATAATGGATATCAGGAACGGCAGGGAGACAGTTACTGCAGTCGCTCCGCACTCTTCAACCATTTCCAGCAGGCGCTCCAGATCAGCCTGCCCCTGCCGGGTGTACTCCCTGTTGTCCATGCAAGCCGGGTTTATCAGATAATTGAAGCCGATACCCCTCTTTGCTGCGGCTCGGACGTGATCCTTGAATTGCCCGACGGTAAGCGGAGACAACATGAACGACGCCCGCCCTCCACCCAAGCTGTCGGAGGGAAGTTTTCCGAACAGCTCGGTAACCGGATACCCTTCAATGGCATCAAGGAAGTCGGAGTTGAAATTGGTTGCGACGGACAGCTTCATGCGACCTCTCCATTGTCAGTATCACTACATGCTATTTGGAAACCGGTAGTTCCTCATCCGGAGTTTCCGGATGGGAACTATTTGAAACGGGATCTGGCCGAATCCATGGCCTCCCCCAATGCGGTCCAGGCCTTCTCTACGCCCGACGTCAGGTCATCCCAGGCGCTTTCGCCAGCCTCCTGGAGTTGCTCGATCTTCTGCCGGGCAACGGTCTGCTTCGCCTTCAGCGACTCAATCTGTTCGTTGTAGTCGTTCCTTAACTCTGCCTTGACTTTGTCCGCCTTGACGGTCAGCATGTTTATCTCGGCATTCCACTCCTCCAACTTTGTCTGCATCTTACGGACGTACTCATCTCTGCTGTTCATGGGTTGTCTCCTCTTTTGGGGTTACTTTGCTGAACCGCTCCTGTTGCAGCAAGTCAAAGTTTTACTCCGCAACTAATGTGCCAGAAAGAGCTGTTGATATCTGATAGTGCAAGCTTTTGATTGTAGTATGTAAAACTAAAAATTATTATGCGGAGTGAAGAAAAAATGTAGCGGAATCCGTCATGTTTAACATAACCGCCATATATGGCAGAGTGTGCCGATGCAACATATCTGACGGTCGAGCCGAGCAAGCGGGAGACCGGTATTTGACTTGTTGCCGATATATTGTAAACTAATCCTCAACCAATGAATATTCTTCTCGTCAGCACAAACCGAAACTCTCTTCCCATGCCTGTAATGCCGGCAGGCGCCTGCATTGTCGCCCAGGCTGCGGAACGTGCAGGTCATGCTGTTCATCTTCTGGACATGATGTTTAGCCAGGGCGCTATCCGCGATATCGAATCGGCTGTGACCCGATTCAAGCCCGATGTAATTGGCCTCTCGGTCCGCAACATAGACAATGTCAACATGCGGAACCCGCTCTTCTTGCTGAATGACCTGCAGGGTATCGTAAGTACCGTTCGCGCCGGGACCAGCGCTCCGATAATCCTGGGTGGGGCCGCTCTCGGTGTAATGCCAGAGCAGATACTGCGCCTGACGGACGCTTACTGCGCCGTTGCCGGCGATGGAGAATCGGTTTTTCCACAACTCCTTGACCGTATCTCGCGTGATGAGGGCTTCAAAGATTTGCCCGGCGTCGCATACATTGAAAATGACGTCTTTCACCTGAACAGCTATGCTGCTGCGAGGTTTTCGGCAAACTGCCCGCTGCCGGAGTATCATAGGTGGCTTAATATTGCAGCCTACCGTTCCCATCTTGCAACTGTCCCGATCCAGACAAAGAGCGGCTGTCAGTTTCAATGCGTCTACTGTACTTATCCCAAGATCGAGGGGAGCAACTGCCGCTTGAAGGAACCGGGCAGCGTAGCCGATGCCGTGGCAAGGCTCGCTGCAACGGGGTTGCGGGATATAGAGTTCGTTGACAGCGTGTTTAATGCTCCGCTGGAGCATGCCATGGAGATATGCGAAGCCCTGGCACGGGTCAAACATAAATCGCGGCTTCAGTGTCTGGAACTGAACCCTCGCGATTTTGACGATGCGTTGGTTACGTCTATGGAACGGGCAGGCTTTGTCGGTATGGGCATTACTCTGGAGAGCGCTTCCGATCCGGTATTGCTTGGACTGCGCAAAGGCTTCACAAGCCGCGATGTACATCGCGCCGCAGAGGTAGTGATGCGGCACCGTATCCCCTGCGCCTGGATATTCCTGCTCGGGGGGCCTGGAGAGACGCCGGAAACGGTACGAGAGACGCTGCAATTTGCCGGGAAACATATCCGCCCGAGTGACGTGGCGTTTTTTAATACCGGAATACGCATCTACCCTGAAACTGAACTGGAATCCATTGCGAGAAAACAGGGGGTGCTTTCACTTCCGCCTGAAGAGATGCTTGTTCCCCAGTTCTATGTTTCGCCCGATCTGGATGCGGGGTGGATGGAACAGGAACTTAAGAGGTCCATGGAGAGCCACATGAACTTCATAAATATTGATTCACTGGGTTTACCCTTCTTGCCGGTCATCAATCGAATCGGCTCAAAGCTCGGTCTTTCTCTTCCGCTCTGGAGACATGCCGGGACCATCAGACGGCTGCTCAGGTTCGCGGGAATGGATGTATGAAGCAAATACAGGTTTTTAGGCTGAAGGCTGAAGGCTGAAGGAAGTGATTCGCCTGTTGAGGGTTGAGAGTTGAACAATGAGATTTTCCTTCAGCCGTCAGCCTCTGTATTTACCCGGCAGAGCAAGGATAACAATGACTATTACAAGCAGACATGAAGCGACAAACCTATCAAACAACAACTCCTGCATAGCCTCCTTCGCCTGTGTTGTGCCTCCATTCAGTGCGGATCAGTCCTTTTCCGCGGAGCTTGTCAGGCAGCACTATGCCCGGAAACTGAACGCCCGTAGCCTGGGGCTGGTCAGGGCGACTTTCTCCCATCCAGGCATCCGGAAAAGGCATTTCGCAGTGGATGACCCGGCCAGCATTATGGACGAAACAGCCGACCAGAAGATTGCACGGTTCACCGAGAAATCTATCGAACTCTCCAGCCAGGCCGTTACCAAGGCGCTGGAGCAGGCGGGTGTCAGCGTTCGGGACGTGACGGCTCTTGTCGTGAATACCTGTACAGGTTATATCTGCCCCGGAATATCGACTTATCTGATAGAGCGCCTGGGCCTCTCCCGCAACACCAGGGTGTACGATCTGGTAGGGAGCGGCTGCGGAGGAGCGATTCCCAATCTCCAGGTGGCGGAGTCCCTGCTAAAGACGAATGGCGGCGTGGTAGTGAGCGTATCGGTGGAAATCTGCAGTTCGGTCTTTCAGATGGACAATGATCTGAGCCTCATCCTTTCAAACGCTCTTTTCGGTGACGGCGCGGCAGCAGCGGTGCTCATGACCGGACGGAGCGGCTTTGAGCTTGTCGCTTCGGCTGGAAGCTATCTGCCTGAGCAGCGCGACTCCATCCGGTTCGTTCACAAGGAGGGGGAGCTCCATAATCAACTCTCTACAAAACTGCCGGACCTGGTCAAAAAAGCTGCGGCAGAGGTGGTGGCCGATCTGCTCTCGTCGCAGGGGCTGCAAACAGGCGACGTCAAGCAGTGGGCTCTCCACACCGGCGGCGAGAAGATAATCAACGCAGTCCGGGATGAAATCGGAATCCCCGAGGAGCAACTCCGGGCGACACGCACAATCCTGGCGCAATACGGCAACATGTCGTCGCCAACGGTCTGGTTTGTCCTGGAGGAGCTCCTGCGTAACGGCATCTCTT
>JAQTRC010000052.1 GCA_028712665.1 Desulfuromonadaceae bacterium | reverse complement strand
CAGACTATGACCTGGCTTTAGTCGATATAATGCTGGCAGGTGATAGCGGCATTGACGTGCTGCAAAATATAAAGAGAATTTCCCCGAGAACATTAGTCGTCATGTTCACGGGCCGGCCTGAAGTCAATACGGCCGCCGAAGCTGTACGCCTGGGCGCTTTCGACTACATCACCAAGCCGGTTCAGCCTAAAACACTTTTATCGGTTTGCAGAATGGCTCTGAATGAAAAGAAAATGTCCGACGAACGCGAGCGGTACAGGGTTAACATGGATGCCATTTTCAGCAGCGTTTCCGATTCGATCATTATGATCGACGTGGAAGGGCGTCTGGAGCACTTCAACGCTATGGCCGGAAACGTCTGCGGCTACACGGGCGACCTTATCGGCAGCAAGGTAGAGGAAATCGAAATTGGATGCGGCGGGTTGTGCCGTGCGGCTCTTATGGAATCACTTCGAACAAATACCCCCAAGGAACTTCGGCGTTTTGAATGCAATAAACCGAGGGGTAATCCTTGTATCGTCAGTTTCAAATCAACCCCGATTATCAATCCGGATGGCACGGTCCGCGGTGCTGTGGCTGTCATCAGAGATGAAACGCATATGGTCGATCTGGAGCGTTCTCTGCAGAAACGTGCCAAGTTTCAGGATATGATCGGCCTTTCAGACCAGATGCAGCGTGTCTATTCGATGATCGAGGCGTTGGCCGATGTACCGACCACGGTGATGATAAGTGGCGAAAGCGGCACAGGCAAAGAGCTGGTGGCGGCTGCCCTTCACCATTCCGGTGGCCGCGCAAAAGGGCCGTTTGTCAAGGTCAACTGCTCGGGCCTCTCGGAATCACTACTGGAGAGCGAACTTTTCGGTCATGTGCGCGGCGCGTTTACCGGTGCCATTGCCGACAAGGTCGGCCGTTTTCAGAAGGCAGACCGCGGCACTCTCTTTCTGGACGAAATCGGCGATATTTCACCTGCCATCCAGATGCGTCTGTTGCGGGTTTTGCAGGAGAGAGAATTCGAGCGTGTTGGAGAGTCCACTCCAATCAAGGTGGATATACGCATTATAGCCGCCACTAACAAGAATCTGGCGGAGTTGGTCAGCCAGGGAACGTTCCGGCAGGATCTCTATTTCCGTCTGGATGTTGTCCGGCTTACAGTACCCCCATTGAGAGAACGTTTAAATGATCTTCCGCTTCTGATCAACCACTTCATAAGAAAGTCCAACAAGAATTTGGGCAGGGATATTCAAGGGGTCTCGGATGATGTCGTTAAGCTCATTGGCACACACTGCTGGCCAGGCAACGTGCGGGAACTGGAACATACCATAGAGCATGCAAGCATCCTCTGTAAGTCGGACATCATTACTTTGCGGGACTTGCCGCCTGGTCTGATCGATACTTTGCAGTATGACGTCAATACTTCTTCAAACAGCGCCACATTTCCACCGCGCCTTAAGAAAAAACTTACCCTTGAAGAAGCCCTGGAGATGAGTGGCGGCAACCGGACCCGCGCTGCCAAACTTCTTGGCGTCACCCGGTTAACGGTGTACAGGCAACTTAAAAAAAGTCCGGCAGAGTAGCCGCCTGCTTGCAGGAATCCCTCCAGTTAACACCGTATCATGATACGCTTGCAACGTATCATGATACACCCGAAACTGTATCATGATACAAACTCTCATCCCCCATATTTCCTCCAACTAACTCCACAAACCCTCTTCAATCAGCGTTCCTCGCCGATTATAACTCTTCAGCCCGCTATGGCACGGCAATTGTATACACTATCTGAAAAATTAGCTGCAAATAACATAACAGAATAGGAGTTAACTATGGCAGAAGAATTAGATGCGACCCAGTATCTGACTCTTGTACTGGACGAGGAGGTGTTTGCCGTCGATGTCGCCAGGGTGCGGGAGATCCTGGAGATGCCGACAATCACCAAGGTGCCGCAGGTGCCTGAGTTCATGCGGGGAGTCATCAACCTGCGCGGCTGCGTCGTGCCGGTGATCGACCTGCATATGAAGTTCGGAATGCAGCAAGCCGCACAGACGGTCAACACCTGCATCATCGTGGTCGAGGTTGATATGGATGGCGAGAACATCGTCCTGGGGGCGCTGGCCGACAGCGTTCAGGAGGTGATCGAGATGGAACCGTCTCAAATTGAGGCTGCGCCGCACATCGGCACGCATTTAAGGACTGAATTTCTAAAGGGGATGGGCAAACATAACGAACGCTTTGTCATGATCCTGGATATCGACAAGGTCTTTTCCGGTGCGGAATTGGCTGCGGTTCAGGGATAGATTAGCTGATACATAAACATAAAAAGGAGGATTCACCATGCAATGGTACTACAATCTCAAGATCAGCGTAAAACTTTTGTCAGCGTTCATTATTGTAGCTCTGATCGCGGCAGTTATCGGCGTAGTAGGAATTATAAAGCTTAAGGTTCTCGATGATAACGGGGAAAAAATGTACAGTAAGATTACCGTTCCCATTTCGCAACTACAGGACCTTTCAACCGCTTTTCAGCGACTGAGAGTAAATGTCCGTGATGTGATAATTGCGACATCGCCGGAAGAGGTCAATAAGTATGCCAAACGCATTCAAGAACTACGTGGCGAAATTGACAAAGCTGCCGCAGAGTTCGAAAAAACGATACTGACCGATGAAGGAAAGAAAATGTTTGAAGAGTTCAAAAGAACACGAACGGCGTATGGTCCAGTCGTCGACAAAATGCTCCAGTTGGCTTTGGCCAACCAGGACAAGGAAGCGCTGGCGCTCATGCAGGGAGAAGGAGCCAAGACCTCGCGAGACGAACAGAATGCTATCGAGAAACTCGTCGAGGCGAAACTCAAACAGGCCAAACTGACAGAAGAAGAAAATGGCTCCGTAGCGAACAACGCCCGCAACATGATGATTGGCTTTACCGTAGGTGGGATAGTCATAGCAATTCTATTTGGCTTCATAATTTCCAGCCTCATCAGCAACCCGCTACGTAAGGGTGTTACTTTTGCCCAGGCGGTGGCAGCGGGTGACCTGACGCAGAAGATAGACCTTGATCAGAAGGACGAGATCGGCCAGTTGACCCAGGCTTTAAATGAAATGGTAGCCAAACTGAGCAGTATCGTCGGTGAAGTGACCACTGCTGCCGACAACGTGGCTTCGGGCAGCCAGGAGCTTTCTTCCACCGCTCAGCAGATGAGCCAGGGGGCCACCGAGCAGGCCGCCAGCGCCGAAGAGATATCCTCCAGCATGGAAGAGATGGCCTCCAGCATCCGTCAGAACACCGACAACGCCATGCAGACCGAGAAAATTTCCATCAAGAGTTCAGTCGATGCCAAAGAGGGGGGCAAGGCTGTCGTTGAGACTGTTGCCGCGATGAAAGAGATTGCAACCAAGATCAGCATCATCGAAGAGATCGCCAGACAGACGAACCTTTTAGCACTTAACGCCGCCATCGAAGCGGCCCGCGCCGGCGAACATGGCAAAGGTTTTGCGGTTGTCGCATCTGAAGTACGCAAGCTGGCCGAACGGAGCCAAACGGCAGCCGGTGAAATATCCAGCCTTTCCAGTCGCAGCGTGGCGATTGCAGAACAGGCCGGAGAAATGCTGACCAAGATGGTGCCTGACATTCAGCGCACGGCCGAGCTGGTGCAGGAGATTACAGCCTCCAGCAAGGAACAGGATACAGGCGCAGAACAGATCAACAAAGCGATTCAGCAGCTCGATCAGGTTATCCAGCAGAACGCTTCGGCATCCGAAGAGATGGCCTCTACATCAGAAGAACTCTCCAGCCAAGCAGAACAGCTGCAGCAGGCAATCAGTTTCTTTGACATTGGCAATTCGGGACGACGTGCTGAATCCGTTACCTCTTCCAGTAAGCCGGCTCGCAAGATTCAGATCGCCCATGCCAAAAGCGCCGCTTCGCAAAAACGGCCATCCGGCAGCGGCATAAACTTGCAGCTTGGCCAGGCCGGTCCGGATCATATGGATGACGAATTTGAGAAATATTAAGGGATTGAGGTAAGACTCTCCCCTTGTCGCAAACCGGCATTTTACTACGCAACTCTACCCATTACTCTGCCGTTACGGTTTCAGTAATGGGTAGAGGAAGCCAAAAACCTAAAACCTCCCCCCAGTGTCCTAAAAGAGTTTCAAATGACTATAACTGGAGCGGAGGCAATCATGCAGGATCTGATAATGGCAAAAACCAAGGAAGAACAGATCCGCCAATCCCAAAAACTGGATTCTATCGGAAACCTGGCCGGTGGTGTGGCACACAACTTCAACAATATCCTGACCATTATCATCGGCGCCACCGCTCTGCTCGAAATAAACTCCGCCGACGATCCGGAGGAGATGAAAATTATTAGTCTGATCAGCGGTTCCGTCGGGAGGGCAACCAAGTTGACGCAGAGTTTGCTGGCCTTCAGCCAAAGACAGACCATAAGTAAACAACCAGAAGATTTGGGCTGTATCGTCAAGTTCATCCAGGAGTTTCTTGGCCGGATCATCGGTGAGGATATTCTGCTTACAACATTTCTGCCCGATGAACCGCTCATGGTCACGATCGATCGCGGGCAAATCGAACAGGTGCTGATGAACCTGGCGGTAAATGCCCGTGATGCTATGCCGCATGGAGGTGTCCTGGAGATAGCGGTGTCGCAGGTTAATACCGAAGACAGCGTGCCGGAGTCAGAAGGTTGCCGTCCAGGCGGCTACGCCCTGATTACGGTCTCAGATACCGGAGAAGGAATCGATAAGGATACACTGCAGAAGATTTTCGATCCGTTTTTTACCACGAAGGCAATAGGGAGTGGAACCGGACTTGGGCTCTCAATGGCTTATGGCATTATCCGCCAGCACGACGGAGTGATACACGTTTGCAGCGAACCGGGCGAGGGAACCATCTTCAGAATATATCTGCCGCTTCGTGATCAGCAGGAAAAACCGGTGACGTTCGCGCTATGAACCGGTTCAATCAATCTGGTAACGAAAATACGCTTTAAGTCAATATTCAAGAGTTTAATATTATTATCTTGATTCAGGCGCGGCACTTCACCACCGGCTGACAGGAGAGGTTAATCGATGTAATACACACTGATCGCTGTAGAATTATGATATTTTTTTTCACTCGGTCCGGAGGAACCATGGTCACACCAATCATCGAAATATTACAGACTGTTGCGGATGCTATCATCGATTACGATTGTAGAATTATACTGTCATGAACGAAAATATTTTCATTGATTTTATTGAAAATACAGCGCTGCTACTTTCACTCGGCCTGGTCTACGATGTTCTTTACCGTCGAAAGCGAGTAGCTCTCCCCGTCTTGAACAAAATAGCCTCCGGACTAATCATTGGCGGCATTGCCGTCATCCTCATGGCCGCTCCCATCAAGTGGGAATCCGGTATCATTTTTGATACACGTACCATACTCCTTGGACTCACAGGCCTCTTCTTCGGTGCCATCCCGACGTTTTTGGCCATAGCAACGGCAGGACTTTACCGGCTTAATCTGGGCGGCGGTGGGGCTCCAATGGGTGTTGCCACCATCATCTCTTCCGGTTTGCTAGGTCTTGCCTGGAGACATTACCGTTTCCGTGGATTGAAGGAGTTGTCACTCTCCGAGTTGTATCTGTTTGGCATGGTCGTACATGCCGTCATGATCCTCTGCATATTCCTGCTTCCGGAGGAGATCATTCAAAAAACCATTGGTGCCATAGCGCTGCCTGTCATGTTGATCTACCCGCTATGCACTGCGCTTTTGGGGAATTTGCTAACCGGTCGTCAGAGAAGACATCGTATCGAGGAAGAGTTGCAAGATAGTACGCTACGTTTCAATCAGCTTGCCGAGCAAAGCAGGACTGTAACCTGGGAAGTTGACGCGGCAGGCCTTTATATCTACGTAAGTGAGATGGCGGAGCCGGTGTTTGGGTTAAAGCCTGAAGAGTTGGTTGGCAAAATGCACTTTTATGACATCCATCCCTTGGAGGGACGTGAGGAGTTTAAGCTAACTGCTCTTGAAGTCTTCGAGAGAAAAGGCGAATTTGATGACTTTGCCAATCCTGTTCAGGGAATGGATGGAAAAATTGTCTGGGTTTCCACGTACGGCATCCCAATACTGGCCGAAGATGGCTCTCTACTGGGTTACAGGGGATCAGACAAGGATATCACCGGGCGAAAACTGGCGGATGAAGCCCTCCTTGTTCTCAAGGACAAGCTTCAGGAACAGTACGAAGAGTTGCAGCTGAATGAAGAATCGCTTCGTGAGCAAAATGATGAACTTCAGGTAACGGAAGAGATGCTGCGTAGACAGGTCTATGATTATGAAACCAGCCAGAAGTTGCTGAAAGAGAGCGAAGAGCGGTTGCGAATAATCTTTGAGACATCGGAATCAGGCATTATTCTGGTCTCCCCGCAAGGTGTCATAGATTTTGCCAACAGGCGAATGGCTGAGATATTCGGGATGCCGCTTCAGGAATTGATCGGCTCATCGTATCCGGATCATCTGCATGAGTCCGAAAAACAGGTTGGCGATGAGCGGATGCGCCAGCTTATGAAAGGTGAGATTCAGTCGGTAACGTTGGATCGGCGATATATCCGCATGGATGGAACAGGTTTCTGGGGTCATCTGTCCGGTAGGAGACTCCAAAATCCGGATGGCAGTTTTCGCGCTCTGGTCGGGATTATTTCGGATGTCTCCGAACTTAAAAAAGCAGAAGAAGATCGTTTGCAGCTTCAACAGCAGCTCCATCAGGCGCAAAAGCTTGAGAGCCTTGGTATATTGGCTGGTGGCATTGCCCATGACTTCAATAATATTCTGACCGTTATTATGGGGCAATGCTACATGGGCAGAGAGTATATGTTATCAAATGAGGAATATAAAACAATCTTCCGGCAAATCGAAAATGCAGGAAACCGTGCCGCCGATCTCTGCCGGCAGATGCTGACCTACGCAGGCAGAGCCGAATCTGTGCGATCAAGGTTCAGCCTCCGGCTGCTGCTGGAGGAAGTCGTGAAGTTGCTCCAATCGGCCATCAAGAAGAACGTGACTATCGAGCTTGACCTGAAGCCCGACATCCCGGAAATATATGGAGACATCGGCCAAGTCCAACAGATTCTCATGAACCTGATCATCAACGCCGCAGAGGCTATCGATGACGATAACGGGACCATCAGGGTTCTACTGGAAAAAATAATTATCGCTGAAGATCAAACTGAAGCGGACAGGTTTGGCACGGTAATCTCGGCCGGAAGCTATGCCCTCCTAGAGGTGACGGATACCGGATGCGGCATGGAGGAGGAAACAGAGAAACGAATCTTCGAACCCTTCTACACAACAAAATTCACTGGCCGTGGCCTAGGTATGTCGGCCATATGCGGCATTATTAAATCACATAATGCTACACTGCAATTGACCACCAAACCGGGTGTCGGCACTACTTTCAAAGTCTGTTTTCCAGTGGCTCTCTCCATAGGCGGTCCTGAAATAGCAGAAACCGAACAAAGGCTTTACAGACAAGCAGGTGGCACTATTCTGCTGGTGGAGGATGAGGAAACGATACGCAACATCGGAGCAGTTCTGCTGGAGGCGCTTGGTTTTTCGGCTTTGACCGCAGAGCATGGTCGTGAAGCAGTTGAAATCTTTCGTGAACGTGGCGGCGAGATCGACGTTATACTGCTTGATCTGATCATGCCGGTGATGGGAGGAGTCGAAGCCTATCGCGAACTGCGTAAAATTACTCCGGCCACCCCTATTATCATCTGCAGCGGATACGATGTAGAACAGGTATCAGAGGTCTTAGAGAATGATGAACAAGCCGGTTTTTTGCAGAAGCCGTACAATCCTGATGAGTTGAGGGAGATGATGATGAGGATGCTGGATAGATCTTGATTTTAATTGGCATTGCCGGTCACTGTTTTTTACGACTGCTGACAGCCATCCCTGGTGTATCTGTCACAATCATCACTGCATGAATCTGGTTACATTATTTGCATATAAGAATATTTTGTTCATACGTGACAAAATATATTTTAATGGTATAGTTCCATCGATTGGATTTTGAGTGGCCGCTTTCGATATTTAGGGAGATTTCTTAGTGACGATAAACCTGCATGAAAACGACGATCATTCCGAGCCTCGCGTTCTGATAGTGGATGACGAGGCGGATATCTGCAAGATGGTGGCGATCTGTCTAAATAAATCCGGATTCCAGGTCGACTGCGCCGAAAATGCCAAAGAAGCCCATGAACTTCTGCAGCAGGAGTCGTACGATGCAATAGTGACCGATGTGATGATGCCGGGTGAGGATGGCGTCGCTTTTCTTGGCCGAGTGCATCAAACCTGGCCTGATCTCCCGGTTATCATGATGACCGGACATGCTCAACTGCAGATGGCTGTAAATGCCATAAAAAACGGCGCCTTCGATTTTGTACACAAGCCGTTCGATTTCGATTATATGCGCAAGATTGTAGACCGGGCGGTTAATTATTCCAAGTTGCAGCGGATGGAGAAGAACTATCGCGCCGAACTCGAAGAGACTGTTGCCAGCCGTACGACAGAGCTGAAAGAGGCCGTCACAGAGCTTGATTTTGCGCGTTCTGCGCTTCTTAAGAGCGCCAACGACAAGAGCAACTTTATGGCCAATATATCTCATGAGATGCGTACTCCAATGAATGGAGTTGTCGGCGCGCTTGATCTTCTGGCGGAGGGGGGGCTTTCAGGAATTCAAGCCGAATATCTCGCGATGGCTCGCCAGTCGGCAGATAATATGGTTACGATGATCAACCAGCTGCTTACATTCAACCAGGGATTCGGACCGGGCGGAGGAGCTGCCCGCTATGATCTGATTGATCTGACAGCTCTGCTAAATAACCTGATTGCAGATCAGCAGGGCGATTTTGCACGTAAAGGACTTTCGTTGACGCTGAATATATCTGCCGACGTTCCGCACCGGATCTGGACCGACAGGGAACAGCTATCGCGACTTTTAGAAATTCTGCTCGGTAACGCGCTTAAATTCAGTGACCTTGGCGGAGTGACGCTGGATGCATCCAGGCTGGATTCTGAAAATGAGGGATCGTTATTACTCTTTTCCGTAACCGACAACGGTGTCGGAATTCCTGAAGGGATGCTTGAGAGGATCTTTGAACCCTTTGTTCAAGGGGACGGGACATTCACCCGTCGTCATGGCGGCGCCGGCCTGGGTCTCTCAATAGCCAGACAGATCGCCTTGCTCCTTAACGGACGTCTATGGGCCGAGCACGTTCCAGGCGGCGGCAGCAGCTTTAAATTCAGTATGGAAATTTTGGCTCCGTAAGGGGATTGACAGATACTGATACGCCAAGTTTTTGCTGGTAATTGGCTCGGATTTGTCGTCTCCGATTGGGCAAACCCCGCAGGCGTCGTCTAAAGCAAAGCTGCTTTGAGGAATATCTGTTTGAAGTGGCGCCAAAGATGTTCTAAAGACGAGATCTAAAACGGTTATATCAGTATCTGCCGAGCCCCCAGGAGAAGGAGAAACATTATGAGGTGCCTGATTGCCGAAGATCATCTGTTGTCCCGCCGGATTCTGAAGGAATTGCTTTCTCCGGATGGCGATTGCGACATCGCCGTTAATGGCCAGGAAGCTATCGACTCATTCCAGCTGGCGCACGAATCGAAGCGCCCCTACGATGTGATCTTCATGGATATCATGATGCCTGAAGTGGACGGCATGGAAGCCTTGCAACGGATCCGCGCTCTTGAAAAAGAGATGGAGATTCCGCCGCAACTGGCTGTCAAGGTGATCATGACCACAGCCCTTGACGACCCCCGCACTGTTTTTAAATCATATAACGAATGTGAAGCCGATTCATACATTGTCAAACCGCTTAGCAGGCAAAAGCTAATCAAGGAACTCAGAGCACTGAAACTGGTCCGGTGAAGAGACCCATATGACATTACAATCCCCCATACAACAGTTTTCCACTGAAACCGATACCGGCGCAGAGACTCTTTTACTCTGGCGCGACCTCCTCTCTCCCGCCATCGAAACCCTGCAGGGGATGGCCGGAACTACGGAGGACGAATTTCTGCAGATCGGCTCCGAGGTGCAGGGATTTTACCAACGCTCAAGCGACATCACCCGAATGTCGAACCAGCTGGTGGAGCTTGTATCCGGCGAAACTGTCCAGTCGCTGACCGGCCGTCTGCAGCAGATGATGTCCGGCATGGAGTCCTATCTCAATGAGGCCCGCACACGTAGCGGCGACAGCTGCGGCACCCTGGTACAGGTACAGGAGTTGCTGGACAAACTGTCCGAACCGCTTGAAGGCTTCCAGAAGATGAACAAGGCGCTCCGGATGCTGAGCATTTCCACCAAGATTGAAAGCGCCCGCCTTGGTGAGATGGGGAGCGGATTTGTCAACCTTGCGATGGATGTCGAAAAACTCTCCCACCAGGTCAATGACAAATCTGCGGCCATACTGGCACATCGCCAGATGCTTTCAAACATGATCAACTCCAACCTTTCCGCCGTCCGTTCGACCGGCAACGCTCAGGATGCCAAAGTCGCCTCATCCCTTAAAAACACCGCATCAAGCCTGCAGGAACTGGTATCGGTCAATGATCGCTGCACACAATTCGGCGCCACGGTTTCGGCCATATCCGCCGGTGTCACCAATGACATAAGTGAAGTGGTCTCATCGCTACAGATGCATGACATGACCCGTCAGCAGGTTGAGCACATAGTTGAGGCTCTGCAGCGGCTTTTGTCCGATCTATCCGCCTCCGGCGCCGCAGCGGTCGATGAAAACCGTCGTCATGCATTGATAGTAGAATCCGGAGACGTCTGCGAACTCCAGGAGGCGCAGCTCCGCTTTGCCTCATCCGAGCTGTACACGGCCGTTCGGATAATAGTCGACAGCCTTCGTGATGTAGCTCACAAGCAATCGGTGATGGCAGCTGAAACCCGAAATGTCGCCGGCGTGGCAGACTCGTCCGGCACCTCCTTTGTGGACGTGATGAGCCATGGGATGACCGACATAACCGCAGCACTGACCTCATGCGCCTCGGCGGACAGGGAAATGTCCGACACCATGAAAAAAGTTGCCCAAACGATCGGAGAAATCGCCGCCTTTGTCACAGACATCGAAGAGATCGGCTCCGAAATTGACCTGATCGCGATGAATGCGCAGGTTAAAGCCGCCCACACCGGGCCGGAAGGAGCTGCGCTTGGTGTCCTCGCCGAAGCGATAAAACGCCTCTCCTTCGAAACGGTACGGCAGACCGACTCCGTAGCTGAGACCCTGAAAAACATAACCATCGTCACCGAACACCTCTCCATCGACACCGAAACAGAAGAGGAAAACCTTGGAGAACGGATCAGTTACATGCAGGAAGAAGCGGCCGAGATTCTGCGGGCCCTGGCAAGCATGAACAGTGAACTCTTTTCAATACTGTCAGCCCTGAGCGACCGTGTTGCCTCACTGACCGACGACGTGGGCAGAGCGACATCCGGAATCGACGTTCATGAACGGACAAAAGTGATGTCTGACCGTGTCCTGGCATCCCTTGAGGAAATAGTAAACCAATCGCGCCGGATTGTTCCTGCCAGCAGCGAATTCAAGGAAAACTTGCGGCACATGGAGCAACGCTACACGATGGAGAGCGAACGGCATATACACGAAGCGATCGCGCGCAAAAGGAGCGGCCAGAGCGCCGTCGTGGCGCAGAGTGTTGTGAAAGCCGACTCTAGTGATGATTCGGAATTTGGAGATAATGTAGATTTGTTTTAAGGAGCCCCCCATGCAACTCAACAGTTCCGTCCGTGAAAACGGCGAAATAATCATTACCAGCGGCGACCGCCTTACTATTGAAAGCGCCTCCGAGTTTTCGCGCATTGTAAAAGAATCGCTGGAAACATCATATCTGGTCGCGATTGAATTTGAACCGGCAGTCGAAATCGACATAACAGGCGTGCAGATTCTCTGCTCCTCCTGCAAAAGCGCGGCTGTCAGCGGCAAGGTATTTACATACCACGGACCGCAGCCGCAGGCTCTGGCTGAGATAATTACCGCGTGCGGCGCTGAGCGGCACTCGGTCTGCAAACATAACAACGAACATACCTGTATATGGTTTGGAGGTGGCAAGTAATGGCAAAACTGATCATGACGGCCGACGATTCGGCCAGTGTCCGGCAGATGGTGGCATTTACCCTGAAGCAGAACGGCTACGACGTAGTCGAAGCGGTCGACGGTAAAGATGCCCTGAACAAACTGAATGTTCAGAAAGTCGACATGCTGCTGACCGACCTTAACATGCCGAACATGGACGGCATCGGGCTGATCAAGGGGGTGCGCGCCGGAGCCCTGAATAAATTCATCCCGATAGTCATGCTGACCACCGAATCGCAGGACTCAAGAAAAGCCGAAGGAAAAGCAGCCGGCGCGACCGGCTGGATAGTCAAACCTTTCAAACCTGAGCAACTGATAGCGGTGGTTAAGAAAGTGCTGGGGTGAGACCTATGATGGAACAAGCCATAGCAACCTATAAAGAAGAAGCCGGAGAGCTGCTGGCCGAACTTGAGACCTCCCTTCTTGAACTGGAGGAGACGCCGGAGGACAACGACCTGATCAACCGCGTCTTCAGGGCCATGCACACGATCAAAGGGTCAGGCGCCATGTTCGGCTTCGACGAGATCGCCACCTTTACCCACGAAGTCGAAACCGTCTTCGACATGGTGCGCAACGGCAAGATGACAGTCACCAAACGTCTCCTTGACCTGACACTCAAATCGCGCGACCACATCGCCTATCTGCTCGGTTGCCCGATCGGCGAAGAAGTTGACCGGAGCCCAGGAGACGAGATTATCTCAGGTCTTCGCCAGCTGGTGCCGCAGCTTGAAATGCCGCAAAAAGGATCCACCGAGGTGCCGGCCATAAATCTTCCGGGACTCTCTGAGGAGGAACTCTCCAACGAGTGTACCTGGCGCATCCGCTTTCGCCCGCTCCCGAACATCCTTATCTGCGGAACCAACCCGATCTCGTTGATCAATGAACTTCGCGAACTCGGCACCGCTCATGTTGTGGCCCAATTCGACGAGATACCGCAAATTGACGAACTGGTGGCGGAGAACTGCTATATCTACTGGGATATTATCCTGACTACCTCCCGTGGCGAAGACGCCATCAAGGATGTCTTCATCTTTGTCGAGGACGATTGTGACATCAAGATCGAGCTGATCGATAAAAGCGGTCTGATCGATCGTGATGAAGGATACAAGAAGCTTGGGGACATCCTGGTGGAACGTGGCGACCTCTCGCCGGTCGAGATGCAGAAAGTCCTGATGCTGCAGAAGCGCTTCGGCGAGCTGCTCGTAGAACAGGGGATAGTATCACCGGAAAAGGTACAGTCAGCCCTGGTCGAGCAGCAGCACGTCAAGGGGGTGAGAAAAGAACGGGGCGAAGCCCCGCAAGCAGAAGCCGCCGCAAGCATCCGCGTCCCTGCCGAACGCCTGGATCAGCTGATTAACCTGGTAGGGGAGATGGTCACTGTACAGGCTCACCTGACCCAGGTCTCCATGGCCGGGGGCGATCCAACATTCATCGCGATATCCGAAGAAGTCGAGCGTCTTACCAACGAACTGCGCGACACCGCCCTCAACATCCGGATGCTCCCGATCGGCAGCACCTTCAGCAAATTCAAGCGCCTTGTAAGAGACCTCTCCAGCGAACTCGGCAAAGAGATCGATATGGAGACTTTCGGGGGGGATACCGAACTGGACAAGACCGTCATCGAAAAACTTAACGACCCGCTGGTGCATATCATAAGAAACAGCATCGACCATGGTATCGAAATGCCGGAAGCGCGAAAGGCTGCGGGTAAACCGTCAAACGGCACGGTCTACCTGGGAGCCGAACATTCAGGAGACTCGGTTCTGATAACGATCCGTGACAACGGCGGAGGACTTGACCGTGACACAATCCGGGCCAAGGCCATAGAGAAAGGGCTGATTTCGGCAACTGCTGAAATTTCCGACCGGGAGATCTACGCACAGATCTTTGCCCCCGGATTTTCGACCGCCGCCAAAGTGACAAGCGTATCCGGCCGCGGAGTTGGGATGGATGTAGTCAAGCGCGGTATCGATGGGCTGCGCGGTTCGATCTCGGTCGATAGCGTCAGAGGAACAGGCACGACCATAACCCTCAAGATTCCGCTGACTCTGGCGATCATAGACAGCCTGCTGGTCAAGATCGGCAAGGACCACTTCGTGCTGCCGCTTGCGGCGATAGAGGAGTGCGTGGAGCTGACAAGAGAAGATATCAAAAACTCGCATGGCCGCAATCTGGCAAACGTGCGCGGCGTTATCATCCCGTATATTCCTCTGCGCCAGCATTTCCTTATTACCGATCAGCGTCCCGAAATAGAGCAGATCGTGATTGCAGATATCCACGGCACAAAGGTCGGTTTTGTTGTGGACCACGTGGTTGGCGAACACCAGACCGTCATAAAATCGCTCGGAAAAATGTACCGTGATGTGAGGGGTGTCTCCGGCGCCACCATTCTGGGAGATGGCACGGTCGCCCTGATTCTGGACATGGGGGTACTGCTGCAGTCGGTCGAGGAGCTGGAAAATGCAGGGGTGTAAATATATTTCTTAAGCAGCGCATGATCGAACCGGATAACGCCTGTCCGGACCACCTGGATGACGAGTTTTTAGAAATTCTGGAAGGGAGCCTCTATGAGCGTGGCTGGAATAACAGAAACGGTTCAATACCTGACATTCAAATTAGCAGATGAGATCTTCGCCCTGGATGTTGCCAAGGTGCGCGAGATACTGGAAATAACCAACATAACCAAAGTTCCGCAGACACCCGATTTCATGCGTGGCGTCATCAACCTGCGCGGCAGCGTGGTGCCGGTCATCGACATGCGCCTCAAGTTCGGAATGTCTGCCACCGAGCAGACCGTCAACACCTGCATCATCGTTGTCGAGGTCAACATGGACGGAGATACGACAATACTGGGCGCACTGGCCGACTCGGTGCAGGAGGTTGTCGAGATGGAGCCGGAGAGCATCGAGGCGGCCCCGCATATAGGCGCCAGATTGAACACCGACTTCATAAAGGGGATGGGGAAGGTGGATAGCCGTTTTGTGATGATCCTTGATATCGACAAGGTATTTTCTTCTAATGAATTGGCCGATCTGGGGCAGGGTTCGCAATCAAGTGACAAATTCTAGAGACATCCAGAAACCTCATCTCCCGGCCACCCTGCGTGACAGGGAGTTTCAACGGTTCAGCAGCTTTATATATGAGTGCGCAGGCATCAAAATGCCCCCGGTAAAAAAAACCATGCTTGAGGCGCGTCTTCAGAAGCGTCTCAAGGCTCTTGGCATTCCATCCTTCGAAGAATATGGCGATTATGTCTTCAGCGAAGAAGGACGCGCCAGCGAACTGGTGCACCTGATCGACGTGGTGACAACCAACAAGACCGATTTTTTCCGCGAACCGGGTCATTTTGATTTTATGGTCAAGACGGCATTGCCCGCTATCCTCCAGGCACGGGGAGATATATTGCGCGATCCGGTTCGGATCTGGAGCGCGGGTTGCTCCACAGGCGAAGAGCCCTACACGCTGGCGATGGTGCTCTCCGAGTTTGCCATCGGTCGCCCCGACTTTCGGGCCGCAATCACCGCTTCCGATATCTGTACCAAGGTTTTGCAGACTGCCATAACTGCCATCTATCCAGAAGAAAGAACCGATCCTATTCCGCTGAACCTGAAGAAAAAATACCTGATGCGAAGTCGCGAGAGATCCAGATCCCTGGTGCGTATCTCTCCGAAGCTCCGCTCATTGGTTACTTTCCGGCGTATCAACTTCATGGATGATAATATGGGACTTTCGGAAAAGATGGACATCATCTTTTGCCGCAACGTAATCATTTATTTCGACAAACCAACTCAGCAGACCTTGATGAGAAAGTTCCACAAGCAACTAAGACCGGGCGGATACCTGTTTATAGGGCATTCCGAGACTCTGGGCGGGTTGGATGTAGACTTCAAAGCCGTCGCATCAACCGTGTATCGCAAAGAATAGGGTCAAAGAGCAGGGAGAAGCAAGGGGGATGTAAAGAGTATGACTCTTGTCCATTTACCTTGAAGTTGACAAGGAGTTTACATGAAAAAAATTACGGTACTGGTTATCGACGATTCGGCGCTGGTTCGTCAGACATTGTGCGATATCCTTAATTCCGATCCCGATATAGAGGTGATCGGCAGCGCCGCCGACCCGATCCTGGCTGCAGAACGCCTGAAGTCGGTTATTCCGGATGTTATCACGCTGGACGTCGAAATGCCTCGCATGGATGGGCTCACCTTTCTCCAAAAACTGATGAGCCAGCATCCGATACCGGTGGTGATGTGTTCCAGCCTGACCGAACGTGGCAACGAAACAGCGCTTAAGGCGCTTGAATACGGCGCTGTAGATATAATAACCAAGCCGAAGATGGGAACCAAACAGTTCATTGAGGAATCGCGGGTTCGTATTTGCGATGCGATCAAAGGCGCTGCATCGGCACGTTTGGGGTCTCTGCGTGCGATGCGTACCATGAAGGAGGTTTCTCCCAAGTACACCGCAGATGTCATTATGGAAAAGCCCAATGCGAAGGCTATGGTTCAGACCACCGAAAAGGTTGTGGTAGTCGGGGCATCGACCGGCGGTACCGAGGCGCTTAAGGTGTTCCTTGAAATGCTGCCGGAGGATACACCCGGTATCGTTATAGTTCAGCATATGCCGGAAAACTTCACCTCGGCTTTTGCCAAACGGCTCGACTCCATCTGCCGCGTGACAGTCAAAGAGGCTCAGGATAACGATACGGTAGTGCGGGGGAGGGCGCTTATCGCCCCCGGCAATCATCACACTCTGCTTAAGCGGAGCGGCGCCCGGTATTATGTCGAGATCAAGGATGGACCGCTGGTTTCGCGCCACCGCCCTTCGGTAGATGTCCTCTTTCGCTCAGCCGCCCGCTATGCCGGCAAAAATGCGGTCGGTGTCATCATGACCGGCATGGGGGATGACGGTGCTCATGGCATGAAGGAGATGCACGACGCAGGAGCAGTAACGATCGCCCAGGACGAGGCAACCTGCGTAGTCTACGGAATGCCGCACGAAGCGGTCAAACTTGGTGGCGTCAATAAAATCATGCCTCTGCAGAATATTGCGCATGAAGTCCTGAGGTTGTGCAGTTAGCGCAGTATCTTGATTTTCCAAGGAGATTCGATATGGCATCATCACTTGACGAAGCTCTTCAACGCACTAAACTTTCTCAATCAAACCAGATGGAGATGTTGACATTCCGCCTGACGGATAATCAACTCTACGGCATCAACGTTTTCAAAATCATCGAAATCATCGAATGCCCGCGCAGGATAGACCGCATGCCCAATTCTCACCCGGCTGTCAAGGGGGCGCTGGATTTTCGCGGCAACGCCCTTGCCGTTATAGACCTCTCCGAGGCGGTGGGGCTCCCCTCCAAAGATTTTATCAACGAATTGGCTTATATAATCATCTGCGAGTACAACCGCACTCTGACCGCCTTTATCGTCCACGAACCCGACACCCTGCTCACACGGAGCTGGTCTGATATTCACAAGCCTGAAGGTGTAAATGCCCTCTCTCTTGTTGCGATCGCTTACGCGGATGGCGGCGAGGCGATCATGCTGCTGGATATAGAATCGATACTGATAAATGTTGTCGGAATAGATCGCAATCTTTCCAGTGAAGCCATGACCGGGTTTGAAGGAAAAGGGAGAGGGGGGCACGTTCTTGTAGTCGATGATTCGCGTACTGCGATAATGCTGATGCAATCGGTCCTGGATAAAATCGGCTTAACCAATACCGCCATGATGTCTGCCGACAAGGCTTTGGAATACCTGGAAAAGGAGCACAGTAAGGTCGATCTGGTGATCTCCGATATCGAAATGCCGGGTATGGATGGATTTACCTTCACCCGCACCTTGCGAGACCATGACAATTACAGGCATCTCAAAATAATCCTGCACAGTTCGATGAGCAACCCGTCCAATCAACTGAAAGCCGTGCAGTCAGGAGCCGACAAGTTTGTGGCCAAGTTCGATCCCGATTCCCTTGCCGGGGAGATCTTAAGCCTGGTCGAGTCGTAATGACAACTGCTCTGCATTCATTTGTGTATTAAGGGCCTGCCTCCAGAGGGGCAGCTTTACGTTGCGTAAAGGGAGTAATTCATGCACATTACAGACGATGAACTTATCGAGGAGATGTCAAACCGTTTGGCCCAAAGTCGAAAGGCTTTTTCCGATCTGAGCGTGGTTAACCGCAAGTTGCTTGAAATGAACGAACGGCTGAAGCTCTCTGAATCCCTCAGAAGCAATTTTCTGTCAAATATCCGGAACGAAATTAATGATCCGTTAAATGCAATTATCGGCCTGACGGGGCAGATTGCAATAATTGCCGCTGATAATGAAGAAATCAAAACCCTGACCTCTTTAATCTCTGCGGAAACCAACCGGCTCGATTTTGAGCTGCGGAATATTTTTGTGGCGGCAGAACTGGAGGCGGGAGAGGTAAGAGCCTTCTGTGTAAAAGTTCATTTAGCATCTGTCTTGCGTGACCTGGTTGATTCGTTTCAGCATACTGCTGCAAAAAAGAATCTATCGCTAAATCTTACCATGCCGACGATTCAAGATGATCGCATTGCCGTTGTTGATTTTGATAAATTTCAGATAATCGTCTCCAACCTGTTGGCAAATGCAATTGAATTCAGCAACGATGGCGGTGCTGTCGAGGTTTCATTCTCTGTTGGCGGAGATGGCTGCCTCAAAATATCTGTTCAGGATCATGGCGTCGGGATTGCTCCGGAAGACCAGCAGCGGATATTTGACCGCTTCGTCCAGCTCGATGTCGGAACGACGCGCGCGCACCTGGGGCATGGTCTGGGGCTAAGCATTACCAAGGCGCTTGTCGATTTTATGCAGGGGAGCATCAGCCTGATCAGCACTCCTGGCGAAGGAACACTCTTCACTGTGATATTACCTCCATGTTCGATTTTAGACGACGAGGATTCTTTTTCGGAAGCCGGCAATCTGTTTTTCTTTGATGATACGACAAAGGCGTAAGCGGCGTGTGCAGCGATATAATGGTAAACAAGCACTTCCTCTTTCCAGGCACAATCTTTGCCGAACCATTTGAATACCAGATCAGTACCATTCTTGGATCATGCATAGCCGTCTGTTTATGGGATAAAGCCGCCAACAGGAGTGGTATGAATCATTTCATGCTGCCGCTATGGAACGGCGAGGGACTGGCGACGCCAAAATACGGCAATATTGCAATGGAAAAATTGTTGAACAAGGTTATATCGATTGGATGCCACCGGGAAAACCTGGTGGCAAAAGTATTCGGCGGAGCCAACCTCTCTGGCAGCGGATTGGAAATGTACATGATCGGTGATCGCAACATAATGCTGGCTTTTCAAATGCTGGAAGAGTACCGGATTCCGGTGGTCGCCAAGGACGTCGGCGGGCGGGTCGGCAGGAAAATCATAATGAATACTCAAACGGGTGTGGTTCTGGTAGGCAAGGGGAGAGCGGCGGCTTCCACCTAGTTTCCATCCGGAAAGGGTGCTTTTCTCCACTGGCGGCGTCAATCTTCGGTCTTGCTTGTGCGGCGTACCGATGTACGCCTCCGCGCAATTCCTCGATTTCCTTGCCAGGAGAAAAAAAATCCCCTCTTTCCGAAGCGGAAACCAATAGTTTCTCATCCGGAGTTTCCGGATGGAAACTACCTAGTAAATTGTATATTTTATGAAAAAACTGATCGAGTCGCATAGCCACAAAATATACTTGAGGCCCGGTGAGGTTGTTGTGGCTCGCGAGCCGGTGCTGGTCTCAACAGTACTGGGATCGTGTGTTGCGGTGACGATGTTTTCACCCGTCAGCGGAGTCGGAGCCATCTGCCATGCCATGCTGCCTGACAACGCCGGGCGGGATGAAGACCTCCGCTACGTTGATACTGCCTTGCGGCATATCTTTCGTAAAGTTTTGGAGTATGGGGGCGGAAGCGATCTGGTGGTCAAGCTTTTCGGCGGTGCCAGAGTTCTGGATGTTGGGGATGGTGAACCATCCCGCCGCACCGTGGGCGAACAGAACGTGGAGCGTGCTCTTCAAGTTCTTGATTCGCTGGGATTGACCGTTACAAGCGCCGATACCGGAGGAGCTGTCGGTCGAAAGCTGTTTTTTTGTACAAGGGACGGCGACGTATACCTTCGCCGGATGAAACATAATAAATGATTTAATTATTACCGGTTGAACCGAACCCCCCCGCACCTCTATCCGTTTCCTTGCAGAATTCAGCGACAAGCTCCAGCGCCACCTGCGAAACCGGGAGAAACATCATCTGGCAGATGCGTTCACCCGGTTCTATCGTGTAAGGAATCGCCCCACGATTGACGATGCCGATGCCTATCTCTCCCTGATAGTCTGAATCGATAACACCAACCGTATTTGCCAATACGATACCATGTTTGATGCCAAGGCCGGAGCGGGGAACCAGGAGAGCCACCAGGCCGGGGTCATTGATGCTTATTGCAATGCCGCTTGGAATCAAAGTTGTTTCGCCCGGCTGTACCGTTCGCGGCTGATCCAGGCAGGCGCGGAGGTCAACTGCCGCCGAACCGCTGGTCGCATAGCTCGGGATTGGAATGGCTCTGCCGATAAGTGGATTTATGATTTTGGTTTCAATTTTGGGTCGGTTCATGTAGATTTCCTTGTCCGGATTTTAGTGTGGATTTATTTTACACACCATAGCAGAACCGGCACGAAAGACAATATTAAGGAGCAGGTATTTATGAAGCAACGAGTTGTAAGCGGTATGAGGCCCAGTGGCAGACTGCATATAGGCCATTATCACGGCGTTCTTGAAAACTGGGTAAGAATGCAGGATTCCTACGACTGCTTTTTCTTTGTTGCAGACTGGCATTCTCTGACAACAGAATATGCCGATACATCCGGAATTGCCGAAAGTATCCGCGAGATGGTGCTGGACTGGGTGGCCTTCGGGCTGGATCCGGCCAAAAGCACCGTTTTCCGCCAGAGTCTCGTGCCTCACCACTCCGAGCTGAACCTGATACTCTCCATGGTAACTCCAGTCTCCTGGCTTGAGCGCTGCCCGACGTACAAGGAGATGCAGGACAATCTGGACACCAGGGATCTTTCAACCTTCGGTTTCCTCGGCTACCCGGTGCTGATGGCGGCCGATATAATCCTCTACAAGGCCACACGCGTTCCGGTTGGGCATGACCAGCTTCCTCATCTGGAGATAACCCGCGAGATCGCACGCCGCTTCAATTATCTGTACGGCAACGTGTTTCCCGAGCCGGAGGCTCTGCTGACTGAAACCCCCAAGCTATTAGGGCTGGACGGTCGAAAGATGAGCAAATCTTACGGCAATTCAATCTACCTCTCCGACAACGCTGAAGAAACTTCCAAAAAAGTCATGTCAATGGTGACCGACACAGAGCGCGTTCGTCGAAGCGACCCCGGAGACCCCGAACGTTGTATCGCCTTCAATCTCCACAGATTGTACGTTCCCAAGGAAAAGCTGGATGAAGTTGTACCGGCCTGCAAAGGGGCCCTGATCGGCTGCGTTGATTGCAAGAAAATTCTGTCCGGCTGCATCAATGAAAAGTTGGCTCCGTTCCGTGCTCTGCGTGAAGAACTGGCTTCCAACCCCGGCTTTGTAGATGATCTGCTGCAACAGGGAAGCCGGCGGGCATCGAACGTTTCCGATGGAGTCATGTCAGAGGTTCGTACGGCGCTTAAATTCTGACATGCCAAATGGCGAGCCTAATCATCTCCTGGAGGAGGAGAATCTCCCACTTCTTGACGGTTTTCAGGAGCAGTACAGCGTTCACCTCGATAAATTCGAGGGTCCAATGGATCTGTTGCTGCATCTGATCAAGAAAAATGAGCTGGACATCTACGACATTCCGATAGCAATCATTACCCGTCAGTACCTTGAATTCATAAAATTGATGAAATATCTGAAC
>JAQTRC010000153.1 GCA_028712665.1 Desulfuromonadaceae bacterium | reverse complement strand
CGAAGAAAGAAGGTAAGCTGGTGATCTACGCCACAACCGACACCAAGGCCGCAGAACCGATCGTCAAAGACTTCGAAGCCTTATACCCCGGCATCAAGGTTGAGTATAACGACCTGAACAGCACCGAACTGTATAACCGTTTCATCGGCGAAGCAGCCGCAGGTGGCGGCACAGGTGATATTACCTGGAGCTCGTCCATGGACCTTCAGGTCAAACTGGTACTCGACGGCCACGCCCTGGCTTACAAGTCGCCAGAAGCAAAAAACATTCCCGGCTGGGCCAACTGGAAAGACCAAGCCTACGGCACAACCTATGAGCCGATCTCGATCGTCTACAACAAGCGTCTGCTCAAGGGAGACGAGATACCTAAGTCGCATGCCGATCTTGCCAGAGTGCTCGCCAACCCGAAATTGAAAGGGAAGATCGTCACCTATGATCCTGAGCGGAGCGGCGTAGGTTTCTCGTATCTGACGCAGGACCTCAAGAATAATAAGGGGTTCTGGAATATGGCCAAAGCCCTGGGGGACGCAAAGGTAAAGGTATACACCAGCACCGGGGCCATGATGGAGAAGGTCAGCTCCGGCGAAGCGCTGATGGGCTACAACATCATTGGTTCCTACGCCTTCCTGAAATCCAAGAAAGATCCTTCCATCGGCTATCTCTATCCTTCGGATTACACAGTGGTCATGTCCCGCGTCATGTTCATCTCCAAACACGCCAAGAATCCCAATGCCGCCAAACTCTGGGCGGATTACCTTATCTCGGCCAGAGGTCAACAGATCGTATCCGACAAAGCCGACCTGTTTGCCATCCGCTCCGATATCAAGGGTGAGACCACCATGGCCAAACTTTCCAAACAGCTGGGCTCCGGAGCCAAAACGATTCCGATCGGGAATGAAACCGTTGAGTTTCTTGATCAGAAAAAACGGCTGGATTTCCTAAAAAAATGGCAGCAGGCACTCGGGACAGTTAAATAATGAACAAGATGCCATTTTCAAAGATTGCGGTGATAACCATCACGGCAATCGCAGTATTCCTGCCGATCGGACTGCTTTGTTGGCAGAGCTTTCTGAATGCTCCGTTCTTTCAGCCGGAGAAGCTGTACGGTCTGGATGCATATCGCTTCATCTTTGAAGATCCCGACTTCAAGAGGGCTTTTCTCAACTCCCTCTACATCTCCCTCGGCATGGCGTTTATCTCCGTGCCGCTGGGAGGGTTGCTGGCTTTTTTGATGGTGCGCACGAACCTTCCGGGGAGAAGCTGGATCGAACCGCTGCTGCTGATACCGGTTTTCGTCTCACCGATGATTCTCTGCTTCGGCTACACTGTTGCTGTCGGTCCAGTCGGTTTCATCTCCATCTGGGCAGAGAACATACTGGGTTCGGTACCATGGAATATTTATTCCATGGTCAGTATCGTCGTCATCGCCGGTCTTTCGCATGTGCCTCACGTCTATATCTATTCTTCCTCGGCGCTGCGCAGTCTCGGCTCCGACGTGGAAGAAGCGGCGCGGGTTGCAGGAGCAGGACCGCTAAAGGTTGCAGCCACGGTCAGCTTGCCGATGGTCATGCCTGCGATGCTCTACAGCGGGGTGCTGGTCTTTTTTCTCGGTTTCCAGGTTTTCGGACTGGCATTGGTGCTGGGAGACCCGGAGGGGCATCTCGTATTGGCCACCTATCTGTACAAACTGACCAACAAGCTTGGCATACCATCGTATCACCTGATGGCCGCAGTGGCCATGTGCATCGTCGCCATTACGGTTCCGCTGGTTCTGTCGCAACGATTCCTGCTGCGCAATGCCCACAAGTACATCACTCTCAAGGGGAAAGGGGCGCTCCAGCGCACCCTGCCGCTCGGGGGCTGGCGTTGGGTGGCAGCCGGAGCTATAGCGCTCTGGCTGGCGGTAACCGTCGTTATTCCGATTGTCGGCATTGTCTTCCGCGCTTTCGTAACCAACTGGGGTGAGGGGGTTACCTTCCTTGAGGCCTTTACGCTGAACAATTTCAAGGAGGTATTCGAGCAGAGAAATCTGATGCGGGGGGTCATTAACACCATCCTGCTTGGCGTGATCGGCGGCGGGCTGTCGGTGATCTGCTTCACTTTCATCGGTCTGTCGTCGCACCGCAAAAACAACGGCTGGACGCGGCTGCTCGACTACACCGTCATGACGCCACGCGCGGTTCCCGGACTGCTGGCCGGTCTTGCTTTTCTCTGGGTGTTCCTCTTCTTCCCCCCGCTGGCGCCGTTCCGCAAGACTCTTTTCAGCCTCTGGCTCGCCTATTCGGTGGTCTGGCTGGCATACGGCATGCGACTCGTCTCCACATCGCTTCTTCAGGTGGGGCCGGAACTGGAGGAGTGTGCACGGGTAACCGGAGCTACTCCGGGACAGGTCAGCCGTCATGTCACCGTGCCGCTGATCAAGTACGGCCTTTTGGCAAGCTGGCTGATGATCTTCATGATCTTCGAGAGGGAATACTCCACCGGAGTCTATCTGCTAGGTCCCGGCACCGAGGTAATCGGTTCGCTGATGGTTTCCCTCTGGGGCGCCGGCTCTATCGACATCATCTCGGCACTTTCGTTCATCAACATATTACTGGTCAGCCTAGGGATGGGAATCGCCCTGCGCTATGGAGTGAAACTGCATGACTGAATTAACTGTACAAGACCTACACGTAACACTGGGCAAAAACCACATCCTGAAGGGTGTATCCATGGAGATCAAACGGGGAGAGATCGTGGCCCTGCTTGGTCCCTCCGGGAGCGGCAAAACAACGCTGTTGCGCTCCATTGCAGGTCTCGAACTCCCAACACAGGGGATGATCCGTATCAGCGATCAGGTCGTCTACGACTCGGCGGACAAAATCGAGGTACCGGTGGAACGGCGCAGCCTCGGTTTCGTGTTTCAGTCATATGCCCTCTGGCCGCATCGCACTGTCTTTGAAAACGTTGCCTACGGTCTCAAGCTGCGCAAAGTACCTAAAGAAGAGATCAGGGAGCGGGTGCAGGAGGTCTTGAAAAATCTGGGGCTGGGGGATCTGGGGGATCGCTTTCCGCACCAGCTCTCCGGCGGTCAGCAACAACGGGTGGCTCTGGCCCGTTCCCTGGTCTACAAACCGCAGGTTATCCTGCTGGACGAACCTCTCTCCAACCTGGACGCAAAGCTGCGTGAAGAAGCGCGCATCTGGCTGCGGCAACTGATCATCGATCTGAACCTGTCGGCGGTCTGTGTGACTCACGACCAGGCCGAGGCGATGGCCATGGCCGACAAGATTGTCCTCTTGAAGGATGGGATGATCGAACAGGCCGGAACGCCACAGCAGATGTACGGCGCACCGGATTCACTGTTTGTAGCCGAATTCATGGGGGCCAACAATACAATCAACGGCCTGGTCACAGATGTTGACGGCGATTCAGCCAGCGTCAAGGGGGAGGGATGGTCGCTTCGGGGGAGACTGCGGGCGCCGCTCAAGGCTGGTGACCGGACAACCGCCATCGTCCGCCTGGAAAAGATAAAACTCGCCCAGACGCCGAAAGAAAACTCCCTTCGGCTGCCACTCACCGCATCGCTTTATCTGGGCAACGCATGGGAGTATGTATTCGACCTGTCAGGCACCACCATTCGCGGTTACGGCAACGATTTTATGCCCCCCGGCGAACAACTGGTCGATATTCCGGCTGAACACCTCTGGCTGTTCTGACCGATGGCAAGCAGCGCACTGAACATGGGGAACATTGCAAAAGGCCTGGTAATAAGCATCTGCGGCGGCCTGCTCTTTGCTTTCCTCCGTATACCGTTACCGTGGATGCTGGGGCCGCTCTTTGCAACTGGCGGTGTCAGCATCTGCGGCGGCGGCATTTCAGCCACTCCAGGCGGACGTCAGGCGGGGCAACTGATCATCGGCTCCGCACTTGGACAGTACTTCTCTCCTGAGATAACCCTCCAGATCCTTGCCTACGGCTGGGCGATCCTGGGAGCAGGGGCAAGCACTCTTCTCTTTGCCTGGCTCTCCGGGAAGCTGCTGCAGCGCATCTCACGCATCGACGGCACTACGGCGTTTTTCGCCAGCGTCCCCGGCGGGGCCGCCGAGATGGCGATCCTGGGTGAACGGGCCGGGGCCAGGTTCGACCGGGTGGCCCTCTCGCACTCGCTGCGTGTTCTGCTGGTGGTTTCTACAGTTCCGGTCATTCTGACCTGGAACGGGGCAATCGGGACCGACGCCTATGAACCACTGACCAGACAGATCAGTGTCACCGGGCTTTCACTTCTGTTACTGATGGCAATGGTTGGCGGGATGCTGTGCGCCAGGCTCAATATTGCCAACTCCTGGCTGCTTGGACCACTTGCCGTCAGCTTCCTGCTCTCCATCAACGGTTTCACTCTGTCGGCCATGCCGCCAGTTCTTATCATCATCGGACAACTCCTGATCGGCTGGTCGCTTGGAGTTAGGTTTGAACCGGATCTGCGGAAGGAATCCTATCGTTTTCTCCTCGGTACCATGGCCAGCGCACTTCTCTCCCTGCTTCTCTCCGTGCTTATGGGACTCGGCATCGCCAAAGTTCACGGCATTTCGATGTCTACAATGGCCCTGGCTACGGCGCCCGGAGGTATCTCTGAGATGTGTGTGACCGCAAAAATCCTTAAACTCGGTGTCCCGCTGGTCACATCGTTCCAGGTTGCCCGGATAGCCATCCTGTTGATACTTACCCTGCCGCTCTGGCGCCTGGTCCAGGCCAAGGCCCCCAGTCCCGGGGAGTGGTGAGATGTATTCATTCCCTCTCGCAATTATTCAGCAGTGCCTTCTTCAATGGGGGGCAGTTATGAGCTGCCCCCACTTTTTAGGAGTTCATATAACGCAATTCACAGCCGGCAGTTCCTCCTTCAATGGGGGGTAGTTATGAGCTGCCCCCACTTTTCAAGGAGCCGATCATATATGACACTACACGGAAAGGGGGTGGATCGTTTTTCCCGCGTTTTAACGCATCACATCACGAATTGTTCACAGAATGATTCCGTGAACACACTATTACGAGGAGGCAAAAATGAAACAACGCAGTTTTAAGGTATCGGTTGCAGCATTGGCGGCGTTTGGATGTGTGAGTTCAACAGCATTCGCCCTTGAAAATCAGTTCAATGGCATGCTGCGCATCAAGGGAGAT
>JAQTRC010000152.1 GCA_028712665.1 Desulfuromonadaceae bacterium | reverse complement strand
GTGCATTCCCACAACACGCACCTCTACGCCTTGCTGGAGCTTGCCAAACGCGAAGGTTTGGCGGAGGTATTTGTTCACTGTCTGCTGGATGGCCGCGACACTCCACCCCAGAGCGGAATTGAGTATCTGGCAGAGCTGGAAGCAGAGATTGCGCGGATCGGCATAGGGAAAATCGCGACCGTGATGGGGCGCTACTACGCCATGGACCGCGACAACCGCTGGGAGCGGGTAGAGCAGGCCTACAACGCCATAGTCTGCGGTGAAGGAGAGTTCAGGGGCTCCGCAAAAGAGGCGATTGAGCAGAGCTATGCCGCCGGAGTGAATGACGAATTCGTCGTGCCGGTCGTTGTCGCGAAGAGTGCAACTTTGAACGACGGCGACGGTTTCATCTTCTTCAACTTCCGCTCCGACCGTGCCCGCGAAATCACCCGGGCAATCGCACTGGATGGTTTCAACGGCTTTGAGCGGCACTGTCGGCCCAAGCTGGCAGGTTATGTCTGTTTGACCGAATACGACGCCACTTTCGGACTGCCGATAGCATTCGGCTCTACAGAGTTGACCAACATCCTGGGAGGGGTACTGGCCAATGCCGGATTGAAGCAGTTGCGGATTGCCGAAACCGAAAAATATGCCCATGTCACCTTCTTCTTCAACGGCGGTGTGGAAACCCCTTTTGCGGGCGAGGATCGCGCCCTGATACCTTCACCCAAAGAGGTGGCAACCTACGATCAGAAGCCGGAGATGAGCGCCTATCTGGTGACGGAAGAGCTGCTGAATCGTCTGAATCAGGATCTGTACGATGTAATCATTCTTAATTTCGCCAACTGTGACATGGTTGGGCATACCGGAATCCTGGATGCTGCCATCAAAGCTGTCGAGGCGGTTGATGCCTGTGCGGGGAGAGTAGTGGCGAAGGTTCAGGAAAAAGGTGGCGCTGTTCTGGTCACCGCCGACCATGGAAACGCCGAGCAGATGATAGATGAGAACGGTGAACCGTTTACGGCCCACACCACCAATCCGGTCTGGCTGGTGCTGGTGGACGACAGCCGCAAAGGGGCTACGCTGAGAGAAGGTGGCCGTCTGGCCGATATCGCCCCGACTATGCTGAAGATGCTCGGATTAACGCAGCCGAAAGAGATGACCGGGGAGAGCCTGATTCAGTAGAAGCGGATCAATATCCGAATTTCAGATAGCCCGTTCTGTATAAATCTTTACCGGGGGTGACCAGCTGCGATGCTAACTCTAAAAGATCCAACCCTGTTGAAGCGGCAGTCCTATCTTGATGGTCAATGGCTCGCCGCCGACGGCGGCATCAACATTGATGTGACCAATCCGGCGACAGGCGAGAAGTTGGGAACTGTTCCGAGAATGGGCGCCGAGGAGACCCGCCGCGCCATCGAGGCCGCCAACAGAGCCCTTCCCGGCTGGCGAGCCAAAACCGCCAAGGAGCGTTCTACGATCCTGCGCCGCTGGTACGATTTGATGATGGACAACCAGGAAGATCTGGCGGTCATCATGACCGCCGAGCAGGGTAAACCGCTGGCTGAATCAAAGGGCGAGATCGCCTTCGCAGCGTCGTTTCTAGAATGGTTTGCCGAAGAGGGGAAGCGGATCTATGGCGACACCATCCCCAGTCACGCTGCCGACAAGCGTATCGTGGTTATCAAGGAGCCGATCGGAGTCTGCGCCGCCATCACCCCATGGAACTTTCCATCCGCCATGATCACCCGCAAGGCCGCTCCGGCACTGGCAGCAGGCTGCACGATGGTGGTCAAACCGGCCAGCGCGACCCCTTTCTCTGCATTGGCTCTGGCAGAGCTTGGCGAGCGGGCCGGAATCCCTGCCGGCGTGTTCAGCGTAGTAACCGGATCAGCCGCCGCCATCGCTGGTGAGATGACCGCCAATCCGATAGTACGCAAGCTGACCTTTACCGGCTCTACCGAGATCGGTAAACAGCTGATGGCGCAGTGCGCCGCAACGGTCAAGAAGGTCTCGCTGGAACTGGGCGGCAACGCCCCCTTCATCGTCTTTGACGATGCCGATCTGGACGCGGCGGTAGAAGGAGCCATTGTCTCCAAGTACCGGAACACCGGCCAGACTTGTGTCTGCACCAACCGAATGATTGTTCAGGAGAGCATCTACGATGCTTTTGTCGAGAAGCTGATTCTGGCGGTAGGAAAATTGAAGGTGGGAAACGGACTCACTGGCGAGTTTCAGCAGGGGCCGATGATCGACATGGCCGCTCTGGAAAAAGTTGAGGAACAGATCAGCGATGCTCTAAAAAAGGGGGCCAAAATAGCCATAGGCGGCAAACGTCATGCCTTGGGAGGCAGTTTTTTTGAACCGACCATTATCACGGATGCTACTCCGGAAATGCTGGTAGCCAGGGAAGAGACCTTCGGGCCATTGGCGCCGATATTCCGCTTTACAACAGATGCCGAGGCCATCCGGATGGCCAACGACACTGAGTTCGGCCTCGCCTCCTACTTCTACACCAGAGATATCAGCCGGGTATGGCGTGTGGCCGAGGCTCTTGAATATGGCATGGTATGCATTAACTCAGGTCTGCTCACCACGGAAGTGGCCCCCTTTGGCGGTATGAAGGAATCCGGAATCGGACGTGAGGGTTCAAAATACGGTATTGAGGAATTTATAGAAGTGAAATATCTTTGTATAGGGGGTATTTAAATCAGCCGCTAACAGCCGCACCTTTCAAAAATCTTCAGAAATGGGGCAAGATGAATATAACCATAAAACTGGTTGGGACATTTCGAATCGGCCGTTTTTTTGAAACAGTTCGTGAGTATCCTTCCGGTACATGCGTGCGGGAAGTGGTTGATGAACTCCGGATTCCCGATCCTCTTCTCGGAATCGTGCTTATCAATGACATTCATGCCGGCGTCGAAGAGATACTCAATGATGGTGATATACTCTGCTTATTACCCCTTATTGATGGGGGATAAAACTGAAAATACTTTTTGCCCGACTTGGCCGGTCTGACTAAAATAAGGAGTAACAGTATGAAATACTTCACTTCTGATCCCGCATCCGAACCATCATCCGTTCTATATTCGCGTTGTACGGTCGATCTTAAGAGTGGCGAAATTCAGATGGAAGACGTTCCCTGTCGTAATCTGGAGGATGTTCTGGGAGGATTCGGCCGCTCGTTCCAGATTCTGGCTGAACGAAGTATCAATAAGGCCTATTGTGACGAGAATCCGCTGATCGTCAATACCGGCCTCTTAACCGGCAGCAGCGCCATGACCGGTATGCGCACCTATTTTTCAGGTTACAGCCCGATCAAAGAGTCTAAGAAGGGTTTGCCGGCAGCCATGTGGTCTGCAGGCAGCGGAAACTTCGGCGCAAAACTGAAGTGGACCGGCCTGGACGAACTGATCTTTGAAAACCGCTCTCAAAAACCTGTCTATGCTTTAATCAGGGAAACTCCGGATGGGCCGCTGGTGGAGTTGAAACCGGCCGATCATCTGCTCGGCCTTTCCACCCACGACAAGATCATGGCTCTGCAGAATGAATACGGCAATGCGCATTTCGCCGCGATCGGCCAGGCGGGGGAGCAGTGGGAGAATGTCTACATAGGGGCGGTGGCGCTTTCGACCGATAACCAGCTCAAATCGGGAGAGGACAAGGTACGTTTTGCCGGTCGCGGCGGCATGGGGAGCCTGATGGGGTACAAGAATATCCTCGCTCTGGTGGCCCAAAGCAGCGACAAGATCAAGCCACTTTCACCCGAGGTCAGGAAAGTCAACATAAACGTCGTTAAAGGGGGTGGTTCCGCACGGTTGCAGCCGATCAACCGAGGTGGCGGTGGCGGTACCTGGGCCGCTTACGATGTTCTGCAGGCCTTTCATGCAGTGCCTGTGAACAATTTTCGGCCTCAGGGGAACGGCTTGCCGGAAAAAATGTTTCGGGCAAATGTGGAAAAGGAGTATCTGATCAAATCGGAAGCCTGCTACCGCTGCGGGATAACCTGCCACAACAACGTGTACGAAAAGAAGGAAGATGGCCGCGCCGGCGAATTTCTGGCCAAGTTTGACTACGAACCGCTCAACCTTCTCAGCACTAATATCGGTATCCATGATGCCGGCCAGGCAGCCAGGCTGATACATTTAACAGACAATTTCGGCATGGACTCCATCTCCCTGGGGGTGACGATCTCATACGTTCTCTCTTACAATGAGAGGCACCCTGAACATCCGCTGCTGAACGGCGCGACCTTCGGAGAGTATTCAAAGATAATGGAGCTTGTCGAACAGACAGCGCTGGGAAATCTGCCGGAGATAGGCCGGGGTTCCAAGCGTCTCTCCGAAAGTACCGGTGAGACTTCCTACGCCTACCATGTCAAGGGGCTGGAGTTGCCGGCGTATCAACCCGAAACCAACCCGGGATATGCCTGGGCAATTGCCGGTGGGCATATGTCGATGGGAACTTACGGGCTTCTTACCCGTGAGGGAAAATCCGATATGGATTCCTGGGTCCAGGGGATCACACAGACAAAGCTGCAGATTGTCGGCTTCGACATGATCGGACTCTGCAAGTTTTTCGATATCACCAAGGGGATCTGCACTCAGATGGTGGTGGACTGCTTGAAGAGCGAGTTCAATCTGGAAGTAACTACAGAAGAGCTGGCCGCCTCGGTGCGGAGGGCATTTCTTCGCGGCCTGGCCCTGGAGTTACGGCAAGGTTATCAAAAGGAGGAATACTCACTTCCTGCCGAGGTGTGGGAGCGGCCAAACCCGAACATCAAGCTCCCAAATATTACCTCTCCGGAATTTATTGCAGAACTTCAGAAGCGGGTATGGGAGGTTTTCGAGCCTGAGCTGGAAGGGCTCTTACCGTAATCTTCTTATTCCGGATCTACTAAAAAAGGAACCAGACATGTCAAAATTGACGGTAGTAGCAAAGATCGTGATAAAGAGTGATTTCGTCGAAGCCGCCAAAGCTGAGCTGCTAAAACTTGTCCCGCCGACGAGAAGAGAGAGCGGCTGCATCGAGTACAACCTGCAGCAGGACAACCAGAATCCGGCACTGTTCATCTTCTACGAAACCTGGGAGAATGCCGCTTATCTGGAAAAGCACATCAACACGGAGCACTACAAGGCGTATGCCAAAGCGCTAGCCGTAATGCTTGACGAGAAAGTCGTTAACAAGATGACCAGGATTGCATAGGGA
>JAQTRC010000051.1 GCA_028712665.1 Desulfuromonadaceae bacterium | reverse complement strand
ACTCCCTGAAATTGGTAAACTGCATCTCGACACCCAGATCCTTGCCTTTTAACAACTGGATCGCATCCTGCAGATCGTCCCGGTTTTTGCCGATCACCCGCACCTGATCATCCTGGATCTGCGCCTGCACCTTGAGCTTGCTCTCCTTGATGAGGGCGATAATGTCTTTGGCCTTCTCCTTCGAGATTCCCTGCTGGACGGTGATGATCTGACGCACGAGGCCGCCCGAAGCCTGCTCTACCTTGCCGTATTGGAGAGCCTTGATGGAGATGTTGCGTTTAATGAATTTGGACTGCAGCACATCCACGACCGCCTTCAGCTTGTAATCGTCATCGGCCAGGATCTTTACGGAGTCCTTTTCAGGCGTAATCTGGCTTTTGGAGCCCTTGAAGTCGTAGCGCTGGCCAATCTCCTTGCTGGCCTGGTTAACGGCGTTATCGACCTCCTGCATGTCAACCTTTGATACGATGTCGAATGATGGCATAATTAAACCTCCAGAATAATCAGATTAAGATTGAGGTTAAGGTTAAGGAAGAATTCGTCTCTTCAACTCAACCTTAGCCTCAACCTGTTCTTATGGTTTCACGATCTCGACCCCTTCCGGGATCTTGAAATTGAATTTGCCGTTGTCGAGCCCTTTATTCACTCGTACCCGACTGTAGTCAATCCTGGTCTGATTGCCGGTAGCGTCATGCACGGTCGAGGATATCACCGGAAAAATGTCTTTTACGTCACCGCTGGACATAAACTGCTCAACCGCTTTCGCAGAGATTGTCAGCTGAAGTTTTACTAGAACAGGGCTCACTTTTTTGGGGATCAGCAGCAGTTGATAGTTTCCATGTTTATCCTGTTGATCTTTTGAAAAAGCGACTGTGAAGTCGCGTGAAACGTTACCCAGACCTGTCAGGTAGGAAAGTGCAATCGTGTTGCCTCCTTTGGACATGTCGGCGACACTGCTTACCATAACCTGTTTATTTTCAGGCAGATAGAACCAGAGCTGCTTGCCGTTCGAAACTATCTGCTGCTTTGGTTTGGCATAGTCGAAGCGGAACATCGCTGTGGCCGAAGCGGGGCGCTTCAGAAAAACCTCGCCTGTCCCTTTCTGTTCACGGTTGACTGCGGAAATAGTTGTCTTCTGCGAGAAATCGGCTTGGACATCCTGCAACCCTGCGTATCCTTTCTCAAGCGCCGCCACAACATCTTTGAGCGAGTCGGATGCTGACCGGGCCGATAGCGGAAGAGCCGCAACAAGAAAAAACAGAATGGCAGAACAGAGCTTCGACATTGGTAAAACTTTCATCCCTATTGACTCCGTCTTTACTCTAATTTTGCAACTTACATCGCGGATGATTCTGCCACAAGAGCAGATCAGCCGCAACCGTTTCAATTGCCGGGCATACGAATATTATCAAAAACCTAAAATGGTTTTGACGCTCTCATGCCAGAGCGGCCACATCGGCAATAAATACAACCCGGCCATCACCGGTGATAGTCGCGCTGTTTATACCTCGCAACCTGGATAGCGGTATCCCAAGAGGCCTGACAAATATTTCCTGCTGGCCGCAAAGGCGATCAACCAAAAAGATGATCTGGCTCCCTCCGGTCTCGCATAAAACCGCCGGGATCAGGGCGGTACCATAATCAGGCTGAACCGCTTGCCCCAGAAGCATGTTCAGGCTCTTGACCGGTATATATGATCCGTCTATCAGAATTGTTTGCCGACCATGTTCTTCAATAATATCGGCTGACTTAAGTTCAAGCGTCCTCTTGACAGAGTTTACTGGAAAAGCGATGTCAAACTTGCCGCTTTTCACCAGCAGAGAGTTAATGATCGAAACTGTTATCGGCAACCTCATTTTAAAGCGGCTTCCAACGCCGATTTCCGACTGGATGGTCAGCTCTCCACCCAGAGAATGAACGGCTGTATAAACGGCATCCATACCGACTCCACGTCCGGAAACATCGCTGACCGTTTCGGATGTGGAGAACCCGGGGGTGCATACCAGCATGAACGACTCCTGCAGAGTCAAGGCCTCCGCCTCTCCCGCGCTTATGACCCCTTTTTCAACGGCTTTGGATTTGAGACGGTCCGGATCCATCCCGCGACCGTCGTCTTCAATTACTATTTCCAGATGATCCTTGTCGCGGGCGACTCGCAGACGGATATCACCGCTCTGCTCTTTTCCAGCCGCCATACGCTCGTCCGGCGTCTCCATGCCGTGATCCACGGCATTCCGCAGAATATGCACCAGAGGTTCGGCAATTTCTTCAAGGATGCTGCGGTCAAGCTCGATATCTTTCCCATCAAGATGGAAGAATACATCCTTTCCCTGTTTGTGGGCCAGATCCCGGACAAGTCGCGGAAACTTCTCCGCTATGATTTCAAAAGGGAGCATGCGGGCTTCAAAGACTTCATCGCGCAGTTCACGCAAAAGAGCGGTCAGTTGGTGGATCGGATCATCAAAATCGGCAACTCCGCTCCTCTGGGCGCAATCAACCAAAAGATAGCGGTTCGTTATCAATTCGCCGGTAATATTTACCAGTCGGTCGAGAGTCTCGGTTTTGATTCGAATACTTTTGAGTGAGTCTGACTGGCGGAAATTATGCTCTGTTGAAGGGTTCTGCAGATAACAGGGCGCATCAGGTTTTTCCGGAGTTTGACATTTTTTTGCATCGGGGCTGAACAGGGAAAGCCTCTCTAACAGGCCGGTCGCTTCAATTATCGGTTCGCTTCCTGATTCTACCTGGGAAACCATCCCGGACAGGGCATCACCCGATTCAAGCAGGAGATCGGCAAGCGCCGGCACAAAAAGCCATTCACCGCTACGTACCCGGCTCAGCTGGTCTTCCAGGAGGTGGGCAAGAGAGATAATGGGGTCATACCCCATTGTGGCGGCCATCCCTTTAATCGAATGTGCGTGCCTGAAGATTTCGTTGATCGCGGCGTTGTCTCCGCCAGTACCTTCAAGCTGGAGAATCAGCTCGTTAAAAGCAGTGAGATGCCCGCGCGCTTCGGAAACGAACAGCTCCCGATAGTGGGACATATCCATGGATCAGGCCTCCAGGCTTTCCGGCATTACGGTCCGATTCATTTCAAAAACTCCAATTTATCCCTTGAGTTTGTTAAGCAGAAGCTCGTTCACAACCGTCGGATTAGCCTTCCCCTTGCTGGCCTTCATGATCTGCCCTACAAAAAAGCCGAACACTTTTTCCTTGCCGCCGCGATACTCTTCCACCTGTCCGGCATTGGCGGCCATGATCTCGTCGATGATGGCCTCAATGGCGCCGCTATCTGATACCTGGACAAGCCCCTGTTCTTGAACGATCGTCTGAGGCGCTTTGCCGCTCTGCCACATCTCGTCAAAGACCGTCTTGGCGATTTTGCCGGAGATCGTGCCGCTGTCAATCAGCTTTAAAAGCTCAGCCAGTTGTATTGGGGTAACCGGGCAGGTTTCTATCGATGTCCCTCTGTCGTTGAGGGCTCTGGTAATCTCGCCCATCACCCAGTTGGCAACCAACTTGGCATTGCCGTGAGCTTCCACCCCGGCCTCGAAATACTCCGCCACTGCCCGGCTGGCGGTCAGCACCTCAGCATCATAATCCGGCAGCCCCAATTCGGCGACAAAACGTTGCCGCCGCTGTTCAGGCAGCTCCGGCAACCCCTGGCGAATGCGATTGATCCAATCGTTGTCGATATCGAGCGGCACAAGATCCGGATCTGGGAAGTAACGGTAATCGTGCGCCTCTTCCTTGCTGCGCATGGAGCGGGTTGTGCCGCTGTTCGGATCAAAGAGGCGCGTCTCCTGAACTACCTTTCCACCATCTTCGATCAGGTCGATCTGACGCTGGATCTCATATTCGATGGCCTGTTTGACAAACTTGAAAGAGTTGACGTTTTTGACTTCGGCACGCGTGCCAAGCGTATCGGAGCCGACCGGCATGACCGAGACATTGGCGTCGCAGCGGAAACTCCCCTCCTCCATGTTGCCGTCACAGATGCCAAGCCAGGTGACTATCTGGTGCAGCTTTTTCAGATAGACCACCGCCTCGTCGGACGAACGGAGATCCGGCTCGGATACCACCTCCAGAAGCGGCGTACAAGCCCTGTTAAGGTCAACCCCCGAACCATCGTCAAGGCCTGTAACATCGCCATGCACAAGTTTTCCGGCATCCTCCTCCATATGGATGCGGGTGATGCCTATCCGCTTTGGCTCCTCCCCCTCAAGCTTGATCTCCAGCCAACCACGCTGACAGATCGGATCTTCGAACTGGCTGATCTGGTACCCTTTGGGAAGGTCGGGATAGAAGTAGTTCTTACGGGCGAAGATGCTTCGCGGGGTAATGCTGCAGTTGGTGGAGAGGCCGGCCTTGATGGCGAATTCCACCACCTTCCTGTTGAGCACCGGCAGAGCGCCCGGCAGCCCCAGGCAGACCGGGCAGGTCTGAGAGTTGGGCTCAGCGCCGAACTGCGTGGAACAACCGCAGAATATTTTGGTATCGGTCTTGAGCTGGACGTGAACTTCAAGACCGATGACGGGTTGGTATTTCATATAGGGTATGCTCCTGAAGTTAAATCATCGCCTTCCGCTTGTGCCACTCGGTAGCCTGTTCAAATGCGTATCCGGCCTTAAGTATGCTCTCCTCGCAGAAGGGTTTACCGATCAATTGCAGACCGATCGGGAGGCCGGCGGCGGAAAAACCGGCGGGGATTGAGATGGCACAGGTGCCGGCCAGATTGACCGGGATGGTAAATATGTCCGAAAGGTACATCTGCAACGGGTCGTTGATTTTTTCGCCGATTTTGAAGGCCGGAGTCGGCGCTACCGGGGTAAGCATGACATCAACAGCGGAAAACGCCTCGATAAAATCACGCATGATGAGTGTGCGTACTTTCTGGGCCTTCACGTAATATGCGTCGTAATAGCCTGATGAGAGGGCGTAGGTGCCGATCATGATGCGGCGCTTGACTTCGACGCCAAATCCTTCGCTGCGACTTTTGGTGTACATTTCGAGCAGCCCGTCAGCCTCGGCGCGGTGGCCGAAACGAACTCCGTCATAGCGAGCCAGGTTGGAGCTGGCTTCGGCTGCGGCGATCAGGTAGTAGGTCGCCACTGCATAGTCGGTATGCGGCAGCGAAATATCGACAAATTCTGCTCCGAGCCGCCGGTAAGTTTCGATTGCAGCCGCCATTGCCCCTTGAACATCCGGGTCGAGCCCGTCGATGAAGTACTCTTTCGGAAGTCCGATCTTCAACCCTTTAACACCGTCTGACAGGTGTGCGCTATAGTTCGGCACCGGTGTATCGACGCTGGTGGAATCTTTGGGATCGTGGCCGGCAACCGCCTCCAGCATGACGGCGCAGTCGGCCACATCGCGGGTCAACGGCCCAACCTGATCCAGAGAAGAGGCGTATGCAATGACTCCGTAGCGGGAAACCCGCCCATATGTCGGTTTCAGACCGACGCAGCCACAGTGCGAGGCAGGCTGCCGTATTGAACCGCCGGTATCCGTACCGAGTGTTGCGACTGCCTCGCTGGCGGCAACTGCCGCCGCCGAACCTCCCGACGATCCGCCGGGAATGCGGGTCGTGTCCCACGGATTGCGGGTAGTGCCGTAGGCGCTTGATTCCGTTGAGGAGCCCATCGCAAACTCATCCTGGTTCAGCTTGCCCAGCAAAACCGCCCCACGATCACGCAGTTTCTCCCAGGAGGTAGCACTGTAGGGGGGGATAAAGTTATCCAGAATTCGGGAACCACAGGTAGTGAGTATCCCCTCCGTCAAAATAATATCCTTGATTGCCAGCGGTATGCCGGTCAGCAGGTGGCACTCTCCTGAGGCAATACGCTGATCTGCGCTTCTCGCGGCGCTAAGCGCCTGTTCAGAAGTTACCGTGATGAAAGAGCCAACGTGCGGCTCAACAGATCCAATTCGCTCCAGCATTGCCGAAGTTGCTTCCACCGAAGAAATCTGCTTCTCCTTCAGTGCCGCGTGGAGTTCATGGATAGTCATTTCAAAAACATTCATGTCTGTTTATCCCTTGATTATTCTATAACTTTTGGCACCGCAAAAAAAGAGCCTGCGGGTTTGGGGGCGTTGCTCAATGCCCTGTCCAGTCCGATAGGAGACTGTACCGCATCTTCGCGAAAAGGAAAAACACTCCCCATCAGTACTTCGACATGTGCGATCGGCACGATCCCCTCTGTATTCAGCTCTTTCAGCTTTTCAACATATTCGAGTATTGCATCCATCTGGCCGGCAAAAAGATTTATCTCTTCTTCTGCAAGCTCAAGCCGGGCCAATCGCGCCACATGCTCAACTTCTGCTATCGTTATCTTCATAGTACCAACCCCGAGCCCCTGTAAACTTGATAAATTAATTTATTTACTTACAAATTCTGATAATTGCCGCGAGGTTGTAGCATGAAATCCACACATTTACAACCGTGTTCGCTCATATTTGATGGTGGAAAATATTTTTTTCTTGACACATCCTTGCACTTTAAGTAGGTTGGACCTCTTCAAAAAAACATAGCTTGTCCCGGCAGGTTGTACTGGCAAGTGCGAGGAATTTTATGAAAACAGAAGTTGCAAAAGCTGAAAATATCAAGCGTGATTGGTATGTTGTCGATGCCAAGGATGTGGTGCTGGGACGTCTTTCCACCCGGGTGGCCGGTATCCTGCGCGGCAAAAACAAGGCCCTTTACACCCCAAGCGTTGATACCGGTGATTTCGTTATCATAGTAAATGCCGAAAAAATCGCCTTGACCGGTCGCAAGTTGGCCGACAAGATTTATTACAGTCACTCCGGCTACGTTGGCGGACTGAAAGAAATCTCCGCCGGCAAACTGCTGGAAAAAAAGCCGGAAGATCTGATCAAAAAAGCGGTCAAAGGTATGCTCCCCAAAAACAAGCTTGCACGTGCCATGCTCAGCAAGCTTAAGGTGTACGCGGGGTCAAGCCATCCACATGAAGCTCAGCAACCCAAAATCCTGGCACTTTAATATACTCCGAGGAGATACCATATGGCAGCAGTCAGTTATTACGGAACAGGCAAACGGAAAAGCTCGATAGCGCGGGTATGGCTTAAACCTGGCGATGGCAAGTTTACCGTCAACAACAAAACTCTGGACGAATATTTCGGCCGCGAAACATCCAAGATGGTTGTCCGCCAACCGCTGGAGCTGGTTGAAAAGATCGGTATCTTTGATATTTACGTGACTGTGGCAGGCGGCGGCGATACCGGCCAGGCAGGCGCGATCAAGCACGGCATCACCAAGGCTCTGCTTCTGAACGATCCGGAACTCCGGGGCGTCCTCAAGAAGGCCGGATTCATCACCCGCGACTCCCGCGTGAAAGAGCGCAAGAAGTACGGCAAAAAAGCTGCCCGCGCCCGTTTCCAATTCTCAAAGCGTTAATCACTGGATTACACCGGTCTGCTATGCTACAAGGGGAAATCCGCAAGGATTTCCCCTTTTTTTTGTTGAGCAAATCGAGAATCTGTCTCTCACAGAGCTCACAGAGGCACAGAGTAGATAAAAATAAAGATTGATTCACAATAGATAGTTCAGAATGTGAATCTAATCGTGCACGGCGAAGTTGCAAAGTATCAGATTTGTCTTTCTCCGTGCCTCTGTGTGCTTCGTGAGAGCAATGCTTTTAGGAGGTTTACCATGTTGAAAATTGCTATCGTCGGAGCCAGCGGCTACACCGGGCTTGAGTTGATCCGGATTCTTCATTGTCACCCGGAGGTGGCGGTCACATGCCTGACCTCCGAGCAGAACGCCGGCAAGCGGATATCCGATGTATTCCAGACTCTGAGAGGACGTTGTGACATCGTTCTGGAAAATCTGGAGCCGGTAAGGGTTGCCGAAAAGGCCGACATCATATTTACGGCACTGCCGCACAAGGCGGCCATGGAGGTTGTGCCTACATTCCTCAAGCTTGGTAAAAAGGTGATAGACCTGTCGGCCGACTACCGGCTTTCCGATCCTGCGGTTTATGGGGCCTGGTACGAGCCTCACATCAACCCGGCCAACCTGAAAAAGGCTGTCTACGGACTACCGGAGATCAGGCGTGCAAAGATCAAGGGAGCCAAACTGATTGCCAATCCTGGCTGTTATCCCACGAGCATAATCCTCGGAATGGCGCCGCTGTTAAAGGCTGGAATGCTGGATCTTGACAGCATTATCGCAGATTCCGCCTCAGGTGTTACCGGAGCTGGACGTTCGGCCAAAGTGGACAGTCTCTATAGCGAAGTAAATGAGGGATACAGGGCCTATGGAGCTGGCGGAGTTCACCGGCACACACCTGAAATTGAGCAGGAGCTCTCACTACTGGCAGGCAAAACGGTGCGACTGACTTTCACTCCTCATCTTGCGCCGATGGATCGGGGCATTCTCTCCACAATTTACGGCATGCCGAAAAATAGCACCACTACCGGGAAGCTTGTAAAACTCTACACTGAATTTTACGCAGGCGAGCCATTTGTGAGGGTTCTTCCGCGAGGAAGCCTCCCTTCAACCTCCTTCGTGCGTGGTTCCAACTTCTGTGACATAGCGCCTCTGGTTGACGACCGAACCGGCCGTATCATAGTCATCTCGGCTATCGACAACCTAGTGAAGGGCGCCTCCGGACAGGCAGTACAGAACATGAACCTTATGTGCGGATTTCCCGAAACGATGGGGCTTGAAGGATTGGCTCTGTTCCCGTGACGAACCCATAGAGTGCGGACAATGTTTATCCCCATAACACGTGACGATATTCATCAGCGGGGGTGGGACGAGCTGGACATCATCTTCGTTTCCGGCGATGCCTACATCGACCACCCCGCCTTCGGGATCCCGCTTCTGGCCCGCTGGCTGGAATCGCACGGATTCCGGGTAGGCATCATCGCCCAGCCTGACTGGCGCTCCAAAGAACCTTTCATGGCGCTCGGTCGACCGCGCCTCTTCTTTGCCGTCTCGGCCGGGGCAATGGATTCTATGGTCGCACACTACACGCCGGCTCGCAAACTGCGCCACGACGATGCCTATACACCCGGAAACCGTCACGGCTCCCGCCCCAACCGCGCGACCATCATCTACACCTCCCGCCTGAAGGAGGCCTATAAAGACGTACCGGTTGTCATAGGCGGAATCGAGGCATCACTCAGACGCTTTGCCCATTATGATTTCTGGGAGGACAAGGTCCGGCGCTCGATCCTGTTTGATGCAAAAGCTGATCTGCTGATCTACGGCATGGCCGAGCGGGCGATTTTGGAAGTGTCGCAGAGGATGCGCAGCGGAGAGAGAGTGGCGGATATCCGTGATGTGCGGGGCACTGCGTATGTCGGCAGCCCCCCTCACCCGGCCTCAGGCCACCCTCTCCCTCAGGGAGAGGGGCTGGGGGTGAGGGAGATTCCATCGTATGAAGAAGTATCGGCAGCCAAAGAAAAATTTGCCGAGGCCTTCCGTCTGGTCTATCTTGAACAGAACCCATGGTGCGGTAAAACCCTCGTCCAGCCACACGGCAACCGCCTGCTGATCTGCCTTCCGCCGGCGATGCCGCTCTCCGAGGCCGAGATGGACTCCTTATACGCTCTCCAGTTTGAAAAGATGCCGCATCCTTCGTATCGTGAGCCGATACCGGCCTGGGAGCAGATTAAAACTTCCATCACCAGTCACCGCGGCTGCTTCGGCGGCTGCGCCTTCTGCGCAATAACCATGCACCAGGGCAAAACAATCCAGTCTCGCAGCGAAAACTCGATCCTATCTGAAATATCAGCGATGACCAAAAAATCCTGGTTTCACGGCAGCATCAGCGACATCGGCGGCCCGACCGCCAACATGTACGGCCTTTCCTGCGGGAACCAGGAGGCCATGAAGAACTGCCGGCGTGAAAGCTGCATTTTCCCAAATATCTGCAAGAACCTGCTTACCGGGGATGAGCGCGCAACCTCTCTCCTTAAATCGGCGTGCAAACATGATGGGGTTAAGAATATAGCCGTATCATCAGGAGTGCGTTATGATCTTATGGAGCGGCAACCCGGTTATTTCCGGCAGTTGCTGGGGCATCATGTCAGCGGTTTGCTTAAAGTAGCTCCCGAACATCTCGCCGAACACATTACCAACCTGATGCGTAAACCTGGAAGGAAATCTTTTGAAAAGTTCCTTGCCAACTTCAGGGAAGAGAGCGGCAGACTCGGCAAACGTCAATCCATTGTGCCATATCTGATTTCCGGACATCCTGGCTGTACGCTGGCTGATATGCTGGAGTTGGCGCTTTCGCTAAAAAAGGTAGGAATGAAGGTCGAGCAGGTTCAGGATTATACACCCACACCCGGCACGATCTCCAACTGCATGTTCCATACAGGTCTCGATCCTCTGACCGGCCAGCATGTTTACGTCGCCAGGAGCGACAGAGAGAAAGGGCTGCAAAAAGCGGTGATGTTATGGCACCAGACATCGGAGCGTGCAAAGGTAATCGAAGCTCTGAAAGAACTTGGGCGGGAAGACGCTGCATATACGTTGTTTGGGGAATCTCTTTCGACTGGCCGGAGCGGGCAGGGTTATTCCGATGAATTCAATACCGGTTTAAGAGAAAATCCAAAGAAATCAACAAAAAGAGCCCGCTGATTCCAGCGGGCTTCTTATTTACCGGTTCTTCAAGCTATCATGAACTACTTCTTTGTAACGTTAGAAGCCTGCAGACCTTTTGGGCCCTGAGTGATATCAAAAGTGACCGCGTCACCTTCTGCAAGTGACTTGAAACCGTCACCGGCAATCGCGGAAAAATGTACAAAAACATCCTCTCCGCCTTCTTGCTCGATGAAACCAAAACCCTTTGTGTCATTAAACCATTTAACCTTGCCCTGTGCCATTTTCCTGCCTCCTTTTTTCTCCGGTGCATATTGCCGGAATGTGGGTTACCGCCTAAAGTTTCAGGAGTCTGATGCAGGAAAACCGCAAAGCCTGGCCAAACATGCTACTTGCACTGTTCTGCAAAAAGTTCCGAAACTCGCTACAGGTGTCGTTTATCATACACGTAAAGAACGTGTCAAGAAAATTTAGCGGTAACAAATCAGCTGTATCGGACTCAGTTGGCCTTGAGTTCTTCGGACTTGTTCTGAAGCTTCTTCAGCAGTTCATTGTAACCGCTGGCACTGATGATCTTGTTGAACTGAGTGCGATAGTTGGAAACAAGGCTTATCCCCTCAATAACAACGTCGTAGACCAACCACTTGCCGTTCTGATTAATAAGGCGGTAATCAATGGTGAATTCGTCGCGCTTTGCAGTCATCACCTTCGACTTTACTTCTGCATGATCACCGTCCAGGTTTTCTTTAAGGTAGATGATCCTCTCGTCGTTATACGACTCAATCTTGGATGCGTAGGAGTTTTCAAGCAGCGATGCGAACAGATCGGTAAACTGTTTCTTTTCCGCAGGAGTGCGCTGATTCCAGTTTTTGCCCAGCGAGCGTTTGGCCATTTCGGAATAGTCGAAGACGGTACTGATGCTCTTTTTTAATGCCTGTCGCCGTTTCAGGTTGTCCTTTTTTAGACCCTTGTCGGAAACAATTCGGACAACTTCGTCCACTACCTTCTTCACCTCGTCGGTCGGAGCTGCGAGAGCCTCTGCAGCTATGAATAGTACAACTAATGTTGCGCCTATTATTCTATTGAACATATTTTCTCCAGACAGATTCTATTCAAAGAAAATTCAAATTGTTGGCGTTGTCGATATTCGCAGACCCTTGGCCGTAGTGGTTATCTCATATTCTGGAAATCCTGCGACTGAAAATTCCAGTACAATGCGGAGATACTTGGGGTGACATCCGATACGGACCTTTTCGATTCCAAATCGTTGGACTGAATTCGTTTGAGATGGAACATTGCATTTTGCGTCTGAGATATCTATGGCAAGGCGCGATGGAATGCTTAGTTTTGTCTGCTTGTATTTAACAATTTTAGAATTGATTTGAATCTCGATGTAGTTTTGACCGAAAGAAATTCCATTGACCAAAGCGTTGCTCTTGTCGAAACTGGCGATAGCGATGCTTATCGGATCATGCTTTGCGGCAGAAATCAACTCATCCTGTTCAGCGGACCGGAGAGTATCGGGAACCGTTACAGGCGATGAGTCAGCAGGAATATCCATTTTCTGCGGGGTTGCCTCTTTTTCCGGTTGTGGCTCTACGGACGGCGGAGCTGCGGATATCGGAGCTTCATTTACAATAGGTATGATATATTTTGAGGCATCAAAGGGAGATTCTCCAGAGGCATAATCCAGGTTGGCCTTGGCAATCTGGAAGTTATAGACGGACTGAAAATACGCTGCACGCATCCGGGCGTACACCTGTAAGGCTTCCAGAATCTCTTTTGCCGGGCCGAGTCCAAAATCAAAATTCGCCACAGCTGTAACGGCCCATTTTTTTGCGTTGCCATAGGCGGACTTGGCTGCTATTGCGCTGTTTTCCGCCTCTTTAAGGTCCAGATAATATTTCCGGATCTGCAGGGGTATATTTGTCTCAGCAAACTCCTTAGTGCTTAGCAGGCGGTTGTACTGGGCTCTTTCTCCCGCCACTTTGGCTCCGGTGATGCCAAAATCCAGTTTCCAGCGCGCTCCCAGAGCCACTCCGCCATTAAGATGTTTGAACTGGTCGTTTATGTACGGGTTGCGAATACGATCGCGCTCCTCTGCATAGGCCCAGGAAAAGAGACCACCCAGAAATATGTCGGGATAATAATTGGCCTTAGCCGCTTCAACCAGCGCCGAACGAGCCTTAAGTCCCTCGGCAATCTGCCGGTATTCCGGGCGCCTGCTGCGGGCCTTTCCCAGATAAACCTCAAACTCCGGTATTAACGCCCCATCCATCTCCAATCGCTCGTTCCCTATTTCAAGCTGGGCTGACATCGGAATACCCAGGCGGGTTTTGAGGGCCGACAAGGCCAGCTGCTCCCCTTTTTTTGCCTCTTCCAGATACTTGGCAACTTCACCGGAGAACGCATCCAACTTAAAAATATCTATTTCCTCTACACCGCTGGCGCCTGCCTCCAGCATCTTAAGAGCCTTGCCATGGGCCTTGCCCAAGGTTTCCTGAACTTCCAGAACCACTTCTTTCAGTTCACGCGCCAGAATAAGACCGAAATAATATTCCTTGACCTTGAGGGCAACTTCATTGGCCCGCTGATCCTTACGGGAACGATCCACCTCTATTCCATGGGTGGCGGCCGATATGTTCCCGGATATCTTGCCAAAGGTATAGATCGGTTGAATTATCGTGGCATCAGCACTGCTGAACCAGGTCATTTCATTGAATTTGAAGCTCTTGTCCGTGGCAATCAGCGGAGAAACATCCTCTCTGCGAGCCTGTGGAGCAGGTCCGAACAATGTCAGAACTTCTACCTGGGGATAACGGTAGGATTTGGCCTCATCCAGTCTGCTGGAGGTATAATCGATGTCGGCTTGCGCCTCGTCCAATTCCGGGGCAGACTTAAGAGCGATGCGCACGCAATCTTCCAAACCGAGGACCAACCTGGTCTTAGCGTCATTATCCGCCGCCAGGGAGACGCTTGAAAGAAGCGTAACTGCTCCAATAAGCGCTATTTTTGAAAATATGGCATTCATCTTCCTGATCCTGTAATCAAACCTTTCCATGAATGAATTTACTGACCAGCTCCTCAATGTCGATAGCCGATTCCGTTTCGCGGATCGTATCGTTGTTTTTCAGCATCCGGTCCGAACCTCCAGGTTTCAGCTTTATAAACTTGTCGCCGATAATGCCGCTGGTGCGAACCGACGCAATCACATCATCAGTTATCTTGACGCCGGTTTTTATCTTGAGATAGGTCAATGCCCGGTCTCCGCTTTTTGCGTCAAGCGTTATCCGGTCTACCTTGCCGACTTCTACCCCCGCTACCTCGACACGCGCACCAGGCTTGAGGCCTGAAACCGAATCAAAGCCGGCAGATACCGTGTAATAATCACCGCCGACCAACTCCATTTTACCCAGCTTGATCGAAACGTATCCCAAGCAGAGAATACCGATAATCATAAATGTACCAACCATCATTTCCAGTTTTGCCGTGTTCATATCGTACCTCTCGATAACTCGTTCGTTTCCGATCTATGTCATCTGTATCGGGCCATCCAGGCTCCCGCTGATAAACTGCCTGACCGCCGGATGATCTGAATTAATGATCTCTTCCGGCGTGCCGTGCTGCAGGATTTCTCCACGGAACAGCATGGCCACGTTCTGCGCCACGTCGAATATCTCCGGTATTTCATGAGACACAATTACCGCCGTAAAACCGAACTTCGCATGGGTATCCTTGATAAGCTGATGAATAGCCCTCTTGATGATCGGATCCAAGCCGGTGGTCGGTTCATCGAACAGTATGATCCTTGGGTTCAGTACCACCGCCCGGGCCAGACCGACCCGCTTTTTCATCCCGCCTGATAGTTCGTCCGGAAACTTGTTTTCAACGTTTTTCAAACCTACATCCTCAAGGGCGGTAATGACCCGCCTGCGAATCTCGTCTACCGGTAGAGAAGTCTTTTCCTGCAAAGGAAAGGCTACATTTTCAAAGACCGTCATCGAGTCAAAAAGCGCCACGTTCTGGAAAAGCATGCCGAATTTTTCACGGATTCGGTTCAACTGCGATCTGCGCAAGCCGAGGATACTCTCTCCATCGACCTCTACCTCTCCGCTGTCGGGCTGTAAAAGACCGATCAGGTGCTTTAAGAGGACACTCTTTCCTTCGCCGCTCGGACCGATGACTGCCGTGATCTTCCCTGCCGGGATTTCGAGGCTCAGTCCATCCAGAACCTTTTGCGTGCCGAACGACTTATGCAGATTACGAAGTGTGATCATGTCAGAGCAGCACCGAAGTCAGAAAGTAATCCCATACTAAAATGAGAACGGACGTCAGAACAACCGATTCGGTCGTAGCTCTGGAAACCCCTTCAGCGCCATGTCCGGCATAATACCCCTTGTAGCAGCCGATCCAGGCGATGATCACGCCGAAAGAAAAGGATTTAACAAAACCGGAGTAGACGTCGCGCCAGACGACCGAATTCTCCATCTCATAGAAATAGGCGCCTGGATTTACCCCCAACAGCTTCACGCCGACCAGCCAGCCGCCGTAGATGCCCACAACGTCGAAGATGGCGCATAAAAGCGGCAGCGATATCATAGCGGCGATTAATTTTGGGGTTACCAGATACTTGAAGGGATCCAGCGCCATGGTTTCCAGCGCATCGATCTGCTCGCTGATGCGCATGATCCCTATCTCGGCCGTTATCGCGCTTCCGGCGCGTCCGGTGACCATCAGGGCGGCAAGCACCGGTCCAAGTTCACGGATCAACGAAAGAGCCACGGCCGTCCCAAGCATCCCCTCCGAGCCGAACTTGGAAAGCGTGTAATATCCCTGCAGTCCCAAAACCATGCCGGTAAATCCGGCGGTAAGGACGATGACGAAGAGCGACTTGGTCCCGATGAAACGGATCTGCTTGAGAACATGCAGAGGATTGCCCGGACGGCGGACGATCATGTAAAACGAATAGAGCAGAAACCAGCCGGTTTTACCCAACTCGCGCACAATTCCAATGGTCGTATGTCCGAGTGCCTGAACCACGCAACTTCCTTCAATACCGGAAAGTATGAAAAAATATACATCAACGAATTATAAAAGCAAAGTGGAACTTAGTTTGTTGTACGACGTATAAATCGTCAGTTTTTATCCCCACCACCCAACACCTTGTATAGAGTCACCAGATTGGCCAGACGGGCCAGGCGGGCGCCTATCAGGTTCTGTTGGGCGCTGTAGAGGGAGCGATGGGAGTCCAGCAAAGTCAGATAGCTGTCTACTCCTTTATCGAAGCGCGCCTGTGAAAGCCGGTAACTCTCTGCAGTTGCATCGGCAAGGGATTGCTGTGCGGCAATCTGGTCATCAATGGTTCCACGCTGAGCCAAGGCATCGGCCACTTCCCGGAAGGCGGTCTGGATGGCTTTCTCGTACTGGGCCACGGCAATGTCCCGATCCACCTCTGTTACCTTCAGGTTCGCTATATTGCTCCCTCCGTCGAATATGGGAAGTGTTATCTGCGGAGCGAACTTCCAGGCAAAGGAGCCCCCTTTGAACAGTCCTGCCAGTTCCTCGCTACCAAAACCTATGGAGGAGACCAGGGTGATTCGGGGGAAAAACGCCGCCCGCGCCGCGCCGATATTTGCATTAACCCCTTTTAGCTGACCTTCCGCCTGGAGTATGTCTGGTCGGGTCAGCAGCACCTCAGAGCGCAGCCCGGGAGAGATATCCTTCAGGGATGTCAACGATTCCGAAAGTGCCTGCGGTAAAAGCTCAGCCGGGACTTTCGAACCAACCACGAGATCAAGAGCATTCTCGTCCTGTGCCACAAATGCGGTGTAGCGGGCAATGTCCACCCGCGCTGCATCCACGGTGGTCTGTGCCTGATTCAGAACAAGCGCGTTAGAAACTCCGGCCTCGAATCGGCTCTTTGTCAGCTTGTAAGACTCCAGTTGGTTGGCAAGCGTAGCTTTGGCCAGTTGCAACCACTCGCGGTCGGCAGCAAGAGCCAGATAGGTGACGGCAACCTGGGAAACCAGGCTGATCTGTACGCTGCGCCGTGCCTGTTCGGTCGCGAGGAATTGCTCCAGCGCCTGCTCCTTTAGGCTTCTCACCCGGCCGAACAGGTCAAGCTCATAAGAGCTGACACCGAGTCCAACGCTATATTGATCGACCCTCATAGCCTTGCCGGTGCTGGAAAAATCTTCGGGGATCCGCTGGAAACTTGCGCCGGCAGATGCGTCAACCTTAGGGAACAGATCGGAACGCCGGATCTGGTAAAGGGCCCGGAATCGCTCGATGTTCAGGGCGGCAACGCGAAGGTCGCGGTTATTCTGCAGCGCCAGGGCGATCAGCTTTTGCAGTTTCCCGTCGAGATAAAACTCCCGCCACGGGATTTCGGCCAATGGCTTTTGCGAAGATTGGGGGGCAACTTTCTGATAAGCCGGTCCATCCGGCCAGGCAGCCGGAACCGGTGCAGCGGGCTGAGTGTAGTTGGGCGCCATGGTCGTCATGCATCCGGCAATGCATAGCATCGTTCCAAGAGGGAGACAGAGGGCCGTCATGCGAATTATAATATGTTTCATATCAGGGCACCTCCGGGGTGTTGGCGGAAACGTCAGGTTGATCTGGGGAGAGCTTGGACCGCCTCTTCCCGAACAGCCGTGAAACCTGCACAAAGAAAAACGGGATGAATATCAGATCGATGAAAGTGGCCGAGAGCAGGCCACCGGTCACGGCGGTGCCGATGGCGTTCTGTGCTGCGGCTCCGGCCCCTTTGGTGAGCGCCAGCGGAAGGGTGCCGAAGAAGAAGGCCAGCGAGGTCATGATAACCGGCCGGAGCCGTATCTTTATCGCCGCCAGGGTCGCATCAACCAGTTCATGCCCCTGATGCATCTGATCCTTGATGAACTGGATGATCAGGATTGCGTTTTTGGTGGAAAGCCCCACCGTGGTTAAGAGACCGATCTGGAGATATATATCGTTGGGGAACATCCGCAGCTTAACCGCAGTCACCGCTCCCACCAGCCCCAGCGGCAACATCAGCAGGTTGACAAAGGGGATGGTCCAGCTTTCGTACAGAGCCGCCACGGCGAGAAATACCACCAACAGCGAAATGGCGTAGAGCATCGGTGCCTGGGCTCCGGCATTCTTTTCCTCGTAGGAGAGGCCGGTCCATTCGTATCCGATCCCTGCGGGCAGTTTGGCCGCCATCTGTTCCACCTCGTCCATGGCCTCGCCGGTGCTTATCCCCGGTGCGGCCTGCCCCAGGATCTCCACGGATGGAATACCGTTGTAACGCTCCAGGCGGGGCGAACCATACTGCCAACGAGCGGTGGCAAAAGCTGAAAACGGAACCATCTGGCCGTTCTTGTTGCTGACATACCAGCTGTTGATATCCTCCGGCAGCATCCGGTAGCGAGAGTCTGACTGGAGATAGACCTTCTTGACCCGTCCATTCTGGATAAAATCGTTGACGTAGGAACTTCCCCAGGCAGTGACAAGGACATCGTTGACCTGCGACAGGGAGACTCCAACTGCACCGGCCCGAACATCGTCGATGTCGAGCTTGAACTGGGGCGAGTCATCCTGGCCGTTGGGGCGCACCGCTATCAGATTCTTGTTTTTCATGGCCATGCCGAGCAGCTGGTTGCGCGCCTCCATCAACTTTTCATGCCCCAGCCCGCCACGATCCTGCAACTGAAGGTCGAAGCCGTTCGCCACGCCCAGCTCAAGTACCGCCGGCGGTGAAAAAGCGAAGGCAAGGCCGTCGCGAAACTTCGAGAAGGACTTCATGGCCCGGCCTGCAATGGCGGGAGCCTTAAGATCCTTGCTCTGACGAAGGTCCCAGTGTTTGAGTCTGACAAAGGCCAGTCCCATGTTCTGCCCCCGGCCGGCAAAGCTGAACCCGGCGACGGTAATTACCCCTTCCACTGTTTTGGCTTCATTCTCAAGGAAATGCTTTTCCAACTGCCGAATGACCTGGATGGTCCGTTCTTGGGTGGCGCCAGCCGGCAGCTGAACCTGGCAGATGATAAATCCCTGGTCCTCATCCGGCAGGAATGATGTGGGAAGATGCAGAAAAAAGTAGGCCATGACGGCGACGATTGCGCCATAGACAACCAGATAACGCACCGGCTTGCCGAAGGAACGGCCAACAATTCCTTCATAGTTGTGTCGGCAGAATTCAAATACCCGGTTGAAGTAGCGGAAGAACCATGCAAACCAGCCGGCCTCGCCGGCATGATGCCCTTTCTCGACCGGTTTGAGGATGGTGGCGCAGAGCGCCGGGGTCAGGATCATGGCCACCATCACCGAGAGGATCATGGCGGAGATGATGGTGACGGAAAACTGGCGGTAGATGACGCCGGTGGAACCGCCGAAGAAGGCCATTGGCAGGAAGACCGCTGTCAGCACTGTGGCGATACCCCAGAGGGCGCTTGTGATCTGCCCCATGGACTTGATGGTCGCTTCCTTGGGCGGCAACCCTTCCTCGGTCATGATCCGTTCGACGTTCTCGACGACTACGATAGCGTCGTCCACCAGCAGGCCGATGACAATCACCAGGGCGAACATGGTCAGGGTATTGATGGAGAAACCGGCGGCCGCCAGCACCCCCATGGTGCCCAGGAGGACCACCGGCACCGCGATGGTTGGGATCAGCGTGGCGCGAATATTCTGCAGGAAGAGGAACATGATGATAAAGACAAGGAAAACCGCCACAAGCAGGGTATGGACCACCTCTTCAATGGAGATCTTGACGAAGGGGGTAGTGTCGTAGGGATAGACAACTTTCATGCCGGCGGGGAAATATTTGGATAGTTCCGCCATCTTGGCCTTGACCCGGTTGCCGGTTTCCAGTGCATTGGCGCCGGCCGCCAGGCGGATCGCCATCCCTCCCAGCGGTTTGCCGTTGTAGTATGATTGTATCTCGTAGTTCTCTGTGCCGATCTTGCTTTCGGCCACATCCTTGAGTCTTACGGTGGAGCCGTCGCTGTTGGTGCGCAGAATGATGGCATCGAACTGCTCCGTGGTCTGGAGCAGGGAGCGAGCGTTGATGGTGGCATTGAGCTGCTGTCCCTGTATGGCAGGGCTGCCGCCGAACTGCCCCGCTGAAACCTGTGCGTTCTGGGCCTGCAGCGCCGTGATGACATCGTTGGTGGTCAAGTGGTAGTTATTCAGTTTGGCGGGGTTCAGCCATATCCGCATCGCGTTCTGGGTACCGAAAATCATCAGTTCGCCGACCCCCTCCAGGCGGCTGACGATGTCCTGGAGGTTGGAGACCATAAAATCGGTCAGACCATTGCGGTCCATGCTTCCGTCTTCAGACACCAGGCCGACAATCAGCAGGAAGTTTCTGGTGGACTTGACTACCTGAATTCCCGAACGTTGAACAATCTGGGGGAGAAGCGGCACTGCCAGCTGCAGCTTGTTCTGCACCTGAACCTGAGCGATGTTGGGATCGGTGCCGGCCTTGAAGGTCAGCGTAATGGACACTGCCCCGGCCGAGTCGCTTGTTGAGGCCATGTAGATCAGGTTATCGATTCCGTTAAGCTTTTGCTCGATTACCTGGGTAACCGTATCCTGCACGGTCTGGGCCGAGGCGCCGGGATACATGGCGTTGATGGCGATCTGCGGCGGCGCGATGGGGGGATACTGAGAGACCGGCAGCTTATTGATCGACAACAGACCAACCAGCATCACCATAATGGCAATCACCCAGGCGAAAATCGGGCGATTAATGAAAAATTTAGGCATGAAACGGCTCCTTTATTTTTTGGCTGGTGCTGTTTGTGGTGCGCCGGCTGGTGGTGCCGCCGGTGCGCTGCCAAACGGGACCGCTTTAACCGGCGTTCCCGGTCTCGCCTTCTGAAGTCCTTCAAGAATGACGCGATCCCCTGCTTTCAACCCCTCACTGACCAGCCAACTGTCACCCACCGTCCTGACCACCTTGATCTGGCGCGGTTCAGCCTTATCCTCGGACCCGACAACCATTACAATGGCATCTCCTTTCGCATTACGGCTCACGCCACGTTGCGGAATAAGGATGGCTTTTTCATTTATCCCTTCTTCCAGAATCGCACGGACAAACATTCCGGGGAGAAGCGAATGCTTTGGATTAGGAAACAGAGCGCGCAGAGTAACCGATCCGGTGCTCTGATCGACCGTGACTTCCGAAAATTTGAGCATTCCTGTCAATGGATACTGAGAACCATCTTCCAGGAGCAGTTTGACCGGCGCCTGCGCCGAGCCGCCATTTTTCATGATTCCGTTGGCAAGATTCTGTTTCAGCTTGAGCAGATCGGCAGTTGATTGAGTTACGTCCACATACATCGAATCGAGCTGCTGGATGGTGGCCAGTGCTGCAGACTGGCTGGCGGTCACCAACGCCCCGTCGGTCACAGTAGACCGGCCGATCCGTCCGGAGATGGGGGCGGTAACCCTTGTGAAGGCGAGGTTTATCCGGGCAGTCTCGACCGCCGCTCTGGTTAAGGCCAGATCGGCCTCAGACTGCTTGAGCGCAGCCTGGGCATCGTCATTATCCTGCTGGCTGACAGCGTTGATCTTGACCAGATCCTGGTAGCGTCCCGCCTTGAGACGCACCGCGATCAGGTTGGCCTCGGCCCTTGCCTCGGACGCCTTGGCGCTGGCAAAGACAGCCTGGTAGGTGGCGGGATCGATCTGGTATAGAATCTGTCCGGCCTTTACGTCGGAACCCTCGGTGAACATCCGCTTCTGGATGATTCCGCCCACCTGGGGCCGTACTTCGGCAACAAGCTGGGATACGGTTCGACCTGACAGTTCCGTCGTCAGGGAAACCTTCTCCGGCTTAACCACCACAATCCCGACTTCAGGGAGACCGCTTGGCGGCGGGCCGCCGCTCTTAGGCTTGTTACAACCGGTGACGAGAAGTGCAACGGTAAGAATACCAATAGTCCCGAGTAATTTCGATCTGTACAGGTTTTGCATAGACACCTCTGATATTGTGGTGAGAATAAATGTCAATTCTTGTTTGATTAGAAGAACTGCTTCAGCAGACAGACTGCCTCTTGATTCCGTCCCAGCAAGCCTCAATGGTCCTCGTGATCAAAAGATCGTCCAAAATTACGAAGCCGAGAATATGGTCCCGAGCCACTGACAGAAGAGGTCCGAAGGCGAGTGCGAAGAGGATCACCAGCGGAAGGTCCTTCATCATCTGCTGGGAGATTCCGTCTTCGAACAGCTCGCAAAAGACGTTAATTCCTTCCTTCTTCCCCAGAATCTTGTCCCGGCGATGCTCCACCCCGTATGGGGAGTTGTGAAACTGCTCCAGATAGCGGAAATCGAGCGGGTTTTCGATGAAGTACCGAAGCAGAGCCGTGCCGAGATGGAGAAAACGCTCCCTGGTTGGCTCGTCCGGTGCGTACCCATCCAGAATAACGGGGTACATCCTCTCTTCAAGATCCTTGTAGAGCTCGACGATAAGAACGTCCTTGTTCTCGAAATAGCGGTAGATTGTTCCGGCGCCCACCCCGGCCTTGTCGGCGATCATGGCCATCGGAGCGCCGTGAAAGCCATTTTCAGCAATCAGCTCCAATGCTGCGCGAACTATCTCTTCTCGCTTATCATTTATTGACACTACTAACTCCCCCAACAGAATGAACGTTCATTCTGTTTATTGTAAAACAACTTCTCCGTCAACAAAAAAAACATGCAGTTCAAACCAGCTCTTCAATCTTTCCACCCGGCCTCAGAACAAACCTGTTCCCTCGCCATTCGACCCTATTCCCCAGAAACGAGAGCGCCCATGTAAAAAAGCGAGCATGTCCCGCAGCGGAAGCAGCCAGAGCCAGTAAGCATCAATGGGATAATCGGTTTGTGTTTCGTATACCGTCAAGTGCACCGCTGGGAGTGTCTTACTCGCTTTGTCTAGCTCCACGGCCTACTTTACCTTCTTGGGGCGCGATGTCTTGTCGGGTGGCAGAAAATTCTTACCAGTC
>JAQTRC010000050.1 GCA_028712665.1 Desulfuromonadaceae bacterium | reverse complement strand
ATTTCTCGCCCGGTTGCCGATCATTCACTGGATATACTTCATAAGGCCCTCTCGCAACGCAGATAACCTGTAAGGCTTCTGGATAAATCCAGCCAATCCCTTGCCCACAAACTTCTCTGTTACGTCCAGTTCGCTGAACCCGCTGCTCATAATTACTTTCACATCCGGATTCAACATTCGCAGCTCCTGGAAGCACTGTTCACCATCCATATGCGGCATGGTGAGGTCGAGGATGACAAAGCCGATATCCGTTCTGGTTTTATATTTTTCCAAAGCCTCGCGGCCATCTTTGGCAGTCACAACGTTGAAGCCGAGTTCTTTGAGCATTTCATTACCTATACTGCGTACCGTTTCTTCGTCATCAACGAGGAGAACAGTACCACTCCCCTTCCAATTGTCATTAAGACCGTTGCGATTGAAAATTTCAGCAGGTTTATCGCTTGCAGGAAGAAGAATCTTGAAAGTGCTTCCTTTACCCGGTTCGCTGTAAATCTTGACAGCACCCTTATGGCCGCGGACAATACCTAAGACAGCGGCCATACCGAGGCCTCTCCCGGTAAACTTTGTAGTAAAGAATGGGTCGAACAGCTTGGACAGGGTTTCTTTGTCCATACCACAGCCGGTGTCGGCTATTTCTATGAAAACATAGAGCCCCTCGTTAATATTCTCGTCAAGCCAGACCTCTCTAAGATAATTGTGGTCGCAGGCAACAGTGCCGGTTGTGATGGTGATGATGCCGCTTTTATCTCCGATGGCTTCGGATGCGTTAATAACCAGGTTCATAACTATCTGGCGGATCTGTGTTGCATCGGCTTCGACGGGCGGCAGGGGACGTGTAAGGTTAAGGCGCATGACCGCCTTTTTGGAGATTGAGACCTGCAGTATATGAAGCATCTCATCCAGCAAGCCGTTGATGTCGTGATTTTCGATTACAAACGTACCTCTACCCGAATAGGCGAGCATCTGATTAGCAAGGTCAGCGGCACGGGAAGCTGCTTTTTCTATGCGGTGCAGGTTATCGATAGCGGGAGATTCCGGATGTATCCGCATAAGAGCCAGATCTGCATTCCCGATAATGGAAGTGAGGATATTATTAAAGTCATGGGCGATGCCACCAGCCAGTACACCGAGGCTCTCAAGTTTCTGGGCGTGAAGCAGTTGGCGTTCGAGAGCCAATCGCTCATCCTCTGACTTTTTACGATCTGTAATATCGTGCCCGATACCGATGTACATGACGATGCCGTTTGCATCCGTATAGGTCGTGCCGTTTGCAAGGAACAGACGCCAGGAACCATCGGCGCATTTTACGCGGTAATGGGGACTGGTATCCCCCTGTCCGGTTGTGAGAACTTTCATCAGATATTTCAGGCAAGGCGCTATGTCATCAGGATGCACGAATGGTCCGAATTCGTGCCCGATAACATCGCTTGCCGGAAATCCAAAGTGCGTTTCCCATGAGGGAGATACAAACTGGAAAACACCTGCGGAATCGAGGACAAATATGACATCGAAAGAGCGTTCCACAAAGGTTCTGAATTTTGCTTCGCTTGCCCGCAAAGACTCCTCGGCCTCTTTGTGTTCTACAAGCTTGATTTCCAGTTCGGCATTTGCTTTTTCGAGATCATCAGTCTTCTGCTTTACCTGATACGACATCTGATTTATCGAAGCGGCGAGTGTTCCAACCTCATCATTGGCCGTAACCGCAAGTTTAACATCATAATCCCCCCCGGCGATTTTCTTCGCATGCTCCGAAATACTGATAACAGGGCGCGAAACTAAACGGGATATGAAATAGTTGATCAGAATTGCAATGAATATGAACGAAAGAGAGAAGTTGACGATGACATGAAGCAGCGCTGAGATGACTTTATCGTTGATGACGCTGGTCCGGAATCCGAGACGTATCTGTCCGAGATGGGAATCAGCCGAATCGAAAATCGGGATTGATACATCATAGTAATCCAGGCCGTCGAATCTGCGGTATAGTTGCGTTAGCGGCTTGGTAGAAGCGATACTTTTCTTCATCACGTTGTCTGTGAAAAGCCTGCCGATCAACGCTGTGTCGCCGTTATACAGGACTTTCCCGGTAATGTCCGTAATTCCGACATAAGAAATGTGGGGGTTGTTTTTTAACAGTTGCTCGCACTTTTTATCCATGCCGGTAAAGGATTCAAGCGGCAACCCCAAGCTCAGCAGTTCGGTCACGACTGAGTTCAAGCTCTGGCCGAGTCCATAGCTTCCGGTAATCAGGGCTTCAGTATAGTTCTTTTTAAAATTGATAAGAAGAACAACAGAGCTGATCATCATTGAAACGAACAAGATACTGATTGTAATAAGAAGAATCTTCTTGCCAAGTCTCATGCACGTTCCTCTTGCACACTTTCAGCGGACAATGTTTTCTCCCGCCATCTGGAGCAGTTCAACCGGAACATCAATGCCGAATTTTTTTGCCTTTTGCAGGTCAACGGCAAATCCATACTTGTGCGGCCATTCCGGCATAATATCGCCGATCTTTTTGCCCTCAAAGAGTTCCTTAATCATCCTCGCAGCCTGTTTGCCGATACTTGCGTGCGACGGGTATATCGTGGCTGTAGCCCCCCATTTATCCATGACATCATCTTTTACCAGACCGATAAGAGGCTTTTTAGATGTTTTGTAGACAACCTCGGAAAAATTTCTCCGTGTACCCATTTGGTCGCATGGTTTAATATAGGCATCTACTTTGGAATCAAGCTCATGGATGTGCTTTCTTGAAGAGACCGCCATTGCCTTGTCTCCATCCTCTCCAGTGACAAGCGGGACCGGCCTGAACAGTATCCTGATGTCTTTGAACTCCGGGTCGTTTTTAAGGAGGTTTTCAATCCATCTGTTGTAGCTGTGCGATTGTGGCATATCTGCGTAGATCAATCCGAAGGTTCTAGCCTTGGGCATAAGTCGCTTGAGAAATTTCAGGCGGGTCTTCACCGGCACCGGGTAGCAGACGCCGGTAAAATTCGCCACCGGTTTAGAGGTGAAATTATTGATAACTCCGATCCCAACGGGGTCAGTCGGGGAGGCAAAAACGACTCTCTCTGTTTTACCGTAGAGGACATTTTTGGCCGATAGCGTTGCCGCAGTGCCTCCGACAAAAATGAGATCATAGGAGTTTTTCAGCTCGTCATTCAAGATGCCTTCTCCTGCCTTGATGTCATTGCCGGAAAACATAATAGTGGTTTTGAGATTTTTGCCTTCTGTATACCCGTAGTTTGCAAGAGATGTCAGGAGCGAGGCGCGGACTTCATCGTACGGATTCCCTTTTTGTGAATCGAGAATGAGGAGTTTGAATATATGGATGTCATGTTTCGTATTGTTGCTTGCAGATAAAACGGGGGGAGGGATCGCCACAAGAGAGGCTATGCCGAGTGCAACAAGAACCCCGAATATAACAGATCTGTTCATACGAATCTCGGCGCCTTCCCGGAAGAAAGATCATGTAACAATGCTTTGGCTATAAAAGTAATTCCAATCAGGCCAAATTACAATATTATTCTGAGGTGCTAACCTGCTGTACAGTTGATGTTAGCCGGATCGGTTCGAACTCTTTACTCACGCTGCTTTAAGGAAACTCTGTTCAGGCTTCAATAAACCAGCGTGTCATGGTAAACTTAATCCATGAATTTCCGCCGCCTGAAAGCCGTAGCCAAAAAGGAATTCCTGCACGTGTTGCGCGATCCGCGCAGCCTGATGATGGGGATCGGAATACCGATGCTGCTGCTGTTCCTGTTCGGCTATGCCTTGACCCTGGATGTGGAGCGCGTGCCGCTGGTGGTCTGGGACCAGGCAGGCACAGCGCAGAGCCGTGAGTTCGTCAGCCGTTTCTCCGGCTCGCGCTATTTCGAACTGCGAGAACGGGCCAACAGTTACCGCAGCATTGAGAAAGCTATCGACGACCGCCGGGCGATGATCGCTCTGGTGATACCTCCAGACTTCGACCGCAAACTCTCCAGAGGTGAAGCTGCGCCGGTGCAGACTATCCTGGACGGCAGCGATCCCAACACCGCGACCATAGCCTTGGGGTATGCCGAGGCTACCGCTGCCACCTTTTCCCGCGACGTTGCGTTGAAACAGCTCCAACGGCAGGGGATCACTCCACACCTGCCGGTACTGGAACTTAAACCCCGCGTCTGGTTCAACACCGACATGGTCTCCCGCAACTTTATTTTCCCCGGATTAATCGCGGTGGTGATGATGATCATGGCAGCCATCCTGACCTCTCTCTCCATGGCCCGCGAGTGGGAGACCGGCACGATGGAGCAGTTGGTGGCTACGCCGCTGACGGGCGCCGAGCTGATCTTCGGCAAACTGGCCCCCTACTTCGCAATCGGAGTACTGGATCTGTTGCTCTGCATCGGGGTTGGGGAGTTTGTCTTCGACGTGCCGCTACGCGGCAGCCTCTGGCTCCTGGCGCCGCTGGCGCTGATTTTTCTCTTCTGCGCCCTGGCCTTTGGCATGCTGCTAAGCATCATCACAAAAAACCAGCTGCTGGCCAGCCAGCTGGCTATCGTCACTACCGTGCTCCCTGCATTCCTGCTCTCCGGTTTCATCTTCCCGATCGAGAACATGCCGCAGCCGATCCAGGCCGTGACCCGTATCGTCACTGCACGCTACTTTGTCACGATCCTGCGCGGTATCTACCTCAAGGATGTCGGGTTGGCGGTGCTCTGGCCGCAGGCGCTGTTCCTGGTTCTCTTCGGGGTAGTGGTGATGACGGTTGCGCTGCGGAAGTTCAGAAAGAAGATCATCTAAATGTTCGAACGACTTAAAGCCATGCTGATCAAGGAGTTCATCCAGGTCTTTCGCGACCCTCGTATGAGGATGGTGCTGTTCGTGCTGCCGGCGCTTCAGACGGTGATATTCGGTTATGCGGTCAACATGGACGTGAAAAACATACCCACCGCCATCATGGATCGGGACAACAGCATTGAAAGCCGCGATCTGGCAGCCATTCTGACCTCATCCGGGCATTTTAAGCTGGTGAAGCGGATCTCCGGGGAGGGCGAGATTAGCACTCTGCTGGATCGCGGGGATGTGCGGGTAGTACTCGATATCGAGCACGGCTTTTCGGAAAAGCTGAAACTCGGGGGCGCGATCCCTTTGCAGGCGCTTCTGGACGGCAGCGACTCCAATACCGCCGGGGTTATCATGGGCTATCTGTCACGCCTGACCGTGGCCTATAACACCCGGCTACAACTCGAGTACGCCGCACTTCATCAGGGCGGTGCTCTTCAGCCAGGCCAAGTTCAACTGGTTACCAGGGCATGGTTCAACGACAACCTGGAGAGCCCTCCCTTCTATGTGCCGGCGGTGATAACCAACATCCTATTCGTCATAACCATGCTGCTCTCCTCGTTGGCCATTGTGCGCGAGAAGGAGATCGGCACCATCGAGCAGGTCATCGTAACGCCGATCCGGAAGAGCGAATTCATTCTCGGCAAGACGCTCCCTTTCGTGTTGATCGGCTACATCGACGTGGCACTGATCAGCATTGTGGGGACACTGGTCTTCCATGTGCCGGTGCGGGGGAGTCTCTGGTTGCTGTTTTTGGCGACAACACTCTTCCTGATGAGCTCGCTTGGTATCGGGCTGTTGATATCTACCATCAGCCAGACCCAGCAGCAGGCCATGATGACCGCCTTCTTCATCATCTTCCCGGCCATGCTGCTCTCCGGCTTCGCTTTCCCGATCGAGAACATGCCTCTGCCTGTGCAGTGGCTGACGCTTTTAAACCCGCTACGATACTATATGGTTGTTATCCGGGGGATTTTCCTCAAGGGGGTCGGAATGGCGGCGCTATGGCAGCAGTTGGTGGGGCTGACGATCATCGGTATGGCCGTGCTGGGGTTTGCAGTGGCGCGTTTCAGAAAGACACTGGAGTGAACAATTGAGAGGTTTCTTCATATTTAACGTGAAGAGAGGCGGGCAATTTTGCCCGCCTCTCTTATTTTTAATCGAATGAAAAAGAAATATTCTACCTGGCGGCCACCGCATCCGCCGCCGCCCTCCCCAGCGCTTCACACTGTTCCAGCACCGGAGGCGTAGGGGAGAAGGTGGTTCGGACCGAATCTGCCACCAGTTTGAAGCCCAGGCTCTTAAGCCGATCTTCGGCCATTTTACAGGCTTCGCCGCTCCAGCCGTAACTGCCGAATATTCCGGCCAGATTTGACTTGAGTTTGACAGTGCTCAGGTAGGCAAGCACGTCCCACATCGGTTTTGCTATGTCCCGGTTGAAGGTCGGAATGCCGAATATAAGGGCATCCGCCTCTTCCAGAAGATTGCGCAGTTCGGCGGAGCTTAAACTGTTGATATGGTAGCTGATGACCTCAAGGCCGTCACGTGCGGCTCCGTTTTTCACTGCATAGGCCATCTTTTCGGTGCTGCCGTGGGGGGAAAGGAAGAGGATGACTATTTTTTTGCCCTGAGAAGCCGGCTTGCTCCAATTTTCAAACTGCTGAATCACTTTCCATGGGTCCTGCCTGATGATCGGCCCGTGGCTGGGACATATCATGTCGATCACGTCGTGACGGATTTTTTCAACTGCCGACAGCACCTTGTCCTTGAAGGGGCGGAAGATGCAGTCGAAATAGAAATGACGGGCCGAAGAGAAATCAACGCACTCATCGTTAAAGATATGTCCGACGCTGCAGTAATGGGCGCCGAAGGCGTCACAGGTGAAGAGGATGTTTTCCTCTTCAATTCGTGTGAACATGGTATCCGGCCAGTGCAGGAACGGTGCTGAAATGAAACGGAGTGTGCGTCCGCCAATGTCCAGAGTCTCGCCATCCTTGACCGTCCGGCAGGTGAACTCCCTCTGGATGATGTTGCCCAGAAAGTTTTTGGCGGCTGGTGTGCAGAGAACTGTCGCCTGTGGCGCCTGTTCCAGAAGGTAGGCCAGCGAGCCGGAATGGTCATGTTCGGAGTGGTTCACTATTATGTAATCTATGGATTTTGGATCGACCAGTGATCGTACCTTATCCATGTATTCGTCAAGGAATTTCTCTTCAACCGTATCTATCAGAACGGTCTTTTCTGTCCCTTTCAGCAGGTAGGCGTTATAGGTCGTGCCATGTTCGGTCGGAAAAAGGTCGTCGAAGACTCTCAGCTCGGGGTCTTCCGATCCGATCCAGTGCAGCCCCGGTTTAATCTCTATTGGTCCAAGCATTATTGGAACTCCTTGTATTAGTATGATGCATGTCCTACTCGCCGACAGCATTGTTTCTGACTCTACTAAATTAGTATGGCAAAGTAAATAGCAGTTGTGTCATTTTACAGGAGGCTTATCATGCGGTATAGGGCATTAATTCAATTTTCTCCTAAATTCTATAAGAGGGTTGTATGAAACAGAAAACCGTTTTTAGCTGTCAGAAGTGCGGCAGCCAGTCCCCAAAATGGCTGGGTAAATGTCCTGACTGCGGAGCCTGGAACAGTATGGCCGAAGAGAATGTCGTCAGGACATCTCATAGTGGCGCCCAAATCGGGCAGTCTCGGCCGGTTCCGATCTGTGATGTGCCGACTCAGGTGGAAACACGCGTTGCTACAGGCCTAGGAGAACTCGACCGGGTTCTTGGAGGCGGGATAGTACCCGGTTCACTGGTGCTTATCGGCGGAGATCCGGGTATCGGAAAGTCCACGTTGTTGCTGCAGGCGATGCACACTTTGGCCTCAACGGCCGGACAGGTCCTGTACGTCTCCGGAGAGGAGTCAGCTTCGCAGACACGCCTGCGGGGCGAACGTCTGGGCGCGTCCAGCAAAAACCTGCTGATCCTTGCTGAAAATTCACTGGAGTCGATTCTGGCCATTGCGGACAGTCTCAGGCCGGCTGCTATGGTGGTGGATTCGATCCAGACGGTCTGGACATCGACTCTCGAATCGGCTCCCGGCAGTGTCAGCCAGGTCAGGGAGTCGGCCGGCAAGCTGATGCTGCTGGCCAAGGGGAGCAATATCCCTGTTTTCATCGTCGGGCACGTTACCAAGGACGGCTCCATTGCCGGCCCCAGGGTACTGGAACATATGGTCGACACGGTTCTCTACTTCGAAGGGGACGGCAGCCATCCATTCCGCATCCTGCGTGCGGTCAAGAACCGTTTCGGCTCGACAAACGAAATAGGTGTGTTCGAGATGAAACAGGAAGGGTTGTGCGGTGTTGCCAATCCCTCTGAACTGTTCCTGTCAGAGAGGCCTCTGGGTGTCTCCGGATCGGTAGTTACCACATCTCTGGAGGGGAGCAGGCCGCTGCTGGTTGAGTTGCAGGCGCTTGTTACACACTCTTCTTACGGTGTTCCGCGCCGGACTACAATCGGTGTTGACCACAATCGCCTGGCTCTTCTGGTGGCTGTGCTGGAGAAGAAGGTCGGCCTGCATATGGCTGGGCAGGACATATTTCTTAATGCTGCCGGCGGGGCGCGTCTTAATGAACCTGCGGCTGACCTGGCCATGATCATGGCGGTTGCTTCAAGCCATCTTGACAAGGCCGTACCGCCGCAAACCGTGGTGTTTGGTGAAGTTGGCCTGGCTGGGGAGGTTCGTGCCGTTACCCAGCCGGAATTGCGTATTGCCGAGGCTGAGAAACTTGGTTTCAAGCGTTGCATCATCCCGGCCGGCAGTCTGAAGCGGATCAAAAAGCGGGGCATCCGGCTGGAGGGGGTTGCAACGGTGCAAGAAGCTATGAATCTTATCTTCGAGTCATGACAATCAAGGTTTTTTTCTGGACTTGTGAACCAATTTCTACTACAATTCCACAGTTTAAATGAAATCAGGAGCTGGTCATGGAATTGGATAAGCTGGAATATTTTAAAAACGTGTTGAACGATGAGTTAAAGACTCTCCTGGGCGAGGCCGGCAAAACGGTTACTGTGATGACTTCTGATGCCTCCAGCTTTCCTGATCCGACTGACCGCGCCACACAGGAATCGGATCGTAGCTTCGAGCTGCGTATCCGGGACCGGGAACGAAGGTTGATCAACAAGATCAAGGATGCTCTTGATCGCATTGAAGCGGGCGACTTCGGAATTTGCGAAGATTGCGGAGAAGAGATTGGCGAGGCCCGTCTCAAGGTCAGGCCGGTGACGACCCAATGTATCAATTGCAAGATGGAAGCGGAAGAGAAAGAACGTAGGATCTAATCTCGCTCATGCATCAAGGCGGCCAGGTAACATCCTATGACAGTCCATCATAACCCATCACAGCTGCCGGCTTCAGAAAATAGTTTGAATGAACTGACTCTCCTCTACCAGTTTAGTAACACCATGCTTTCCACAATTCGTCTCAACAAGCTGACCCACCTTATTCTTACCGCTCTTACCACATCATCTTCAAATCTGTTTGAACGGGCCTTCCTGTTTTTGCGTAATGAAAAATCGGAAGTACTGCAAGGGATGTTGGGCGTTACACGTCGAACAGCCGAGGGGTTGCAGATTGTCGGCAGCCAGGAGGCCCTTGGAAGCCGATGGGAGATCAGCGAAGACGTGATCTCGCTGCAGCGCTCCACTGAGTTCTGTGCAAAGGTCCGTGCGACGCGTATCGATATAAATGATAGTTGTCCGCTGATCAGGCGGGTCATTGCCGACCGCACGCTTTGCCACACCAATTTTACGATCTGCCATGAATGCGGCACCTGTTTTTTTGTCAGGCACCTTTGCAGCGACACATTTGCTGCGGTACCACTGGTTGCACGAGACAGTGCCATCGGCATAATTGTGGTGGACAATCCTGAATCCGGTCAGGAGATCACTCAGGAAAATTTGCGTTTTCTCCAGCTATTTGCCAATCAGGCCGGGATGGCGGTATTAAACTCCATGCTATATAATCGCATCGAAGACGCCCACATTAATTTGAGGGATGCCCGTGAACGTTTGCTGCATGGCGAACGTCTCGCCGCCATAGGTGAAGTAGCGGCCAACCTGGCTCACGAGCTAAAAAACCCGATCATCACCATCGGTGGTTTTGCCGCGAGGTTGTTAAAAGGTTTGTCGGAAGAAAGCAAAGAGCATCAATATGCCGGCACCATAGTCAAAGAGGTCGGTCGGCTTGAAAAAATGCTGGCCGATATTCTGGCCTTCTCCAGCAAGCCGACCATCTGTTTTTCTGTCTGTGATCTTGGGGAAATTCTGCGGGATTGCCTGGAGAGCTGTGCTACAACCGTTGAGGATCACGGAATAAGGTTGAATGTCGACAACAGTCGGGGATCATGGTCGATTCTTGGCGATGCGCACCAGCTCAAACAGGTATTCCTCAACCTGATATTGAATGCTTGCGATGCCATGTCGGATGGGGGCAGGCTCACTATTTCAGTTAGCAGCGCCTCTCCTGAAAATAACTCGGTAATAGTCAGCATAGAGGACACTGGAGGCGGCATTGCGCAGGAGATGCTCTCCAAAATTTTCAATCCATTTTTTACAACCAAAAGTACCGGTACCGGTTTGGGGTTGGCAATTGTGAACAGGATAGTTTTGAACCATTTTGGCACGATAAGGGCGGACAATACAGAGCTTGGCGCGCTGTTCAGCGTAATGCTACCGCTTGTAGAGGCGGAACAAATTCAGAACTAGCCTAATTCCAAGGGCTGTTTAAGAAGTTTAAAAGTCTAGATATATCTAAAACAAGAGACCCCGCCGGTTACCCGGCGGGGTCTCTTGTTGAGGAGCGAAGCAGGTTTTCTTATTCGCAGAGGTCTACTTTGATGTCCCAGTTTTTGAGTTTCATAGTACCGTTCTTTTCCAGATTGAGGTGCATCTTGAAGGCGCGATCCCACAGCTGCGGTTCGTGGGCAACCTTGCGACGCAGGCATTCAGCCAGGGCCATCTCGTAATACTCGTTCAGCTGGTCCTTGTAATCCGGATGGGCGCACTTCTCGATGATGTGCTTGGCGCGGTCACGCGGGCACATGCCGCGCACATCTGCCAATCCCTGCTCTGTTACTACTACGTCGAGGTCGTGCTCGGTGTGGTCGATGTGCGAGCAGTGCGGTACAACGCAGGAAATACCGGTCGGATCGGTCTTGCTCGGACGGCTCGAAGGGGTGTGCATCAGTTTGATCTTGCCGTTGCGGAGGAAGTCGCCGGAACCGCCAAGGCCGTTGATCATACGGGTTCCGCCGACAAGGGTGGAGTTGGCGTGGGCATAGATATCGATCTCGACCGGAGTGTTCATTGCGATACAGCCGAGGCGGCGGATCGGCTCAGGGGCATTCGAGACGGAGAGCGGACGTAGCGTGATCTTGCTGAAGTACTTGTCCCAGTTATCGAAGAAACGGGGGAAGCCGGGAGATTCAGAGAGCGAGAGCGAGCAGGAAGAGGCGGCGTCGCACTTGCCCGAGTCGAACAGGTCGAGCATGGTATCCTGGAGGACTTCGGTATATACGGTCAGGTTGTAGAACGGACCCTTGGCGAGACCTCCGATGACGGCGTTGGCTATCGAGCCTACACCCGACTGGAGCGGCAGCAGGTTATCCGGGATGCGTCCCGACTTCACTTCGTACTGGAAGAATTCGATGATATGGTTAGCGATAGCGTCTGAGGTGTCGTCCATTTCGGTGAAGGCGCGCCCCTTGTCGCGGAGCTTGGACTCTACAACGGCGATGATCTTGTTCGGATCGCAGGGGCAAAAGGTCGTGCCGATGCGGGAATCGGCCCTGGTGATGCCGAGAATCTGCCGGTTGGGGGGGTTGTTGCAGGAAACGATGTCGTGAATCCCCTCGAAGGAGGGCTGACCGGTGTTGACCTCGACGATGATCTTGTCGCACTGCATAAGGATTTCGGGGATTACGCCGCAGGAAGCGGTCGGCACCAGGCCGCCGTCTTCGGTGATGGCCGAGACTTCGATGATTGCGATATCCAGTCTGCCCGTTTCGCTGTCCTTGGTGTAGTAGCCGTAGCCGAGATCCTGTGCAAACAGGGAGAGGTGCTTGTCACCCATCCGGATGCGCCCCTCGTTGATGCCGGCGGCGATGTTCTTGCCGGTCTGGTAGGGCCAGCGGCGGTCGATCATGTCGTTGACTGCCCAGCGATCTTCGGTCTCGGCCCCGACTGAGGCGCCGATGAAGAGGTTGAACTTCCATTTGCCCTGAAGGTTGTTTTTCTCGACGTGCTCGGCAAGTGCGATCGGCACCATTTTCGGATAGCCGGACGGGGTGAAGCCGGACCAGCCCAGATTCATGCCTGGCTTGAAGAACTTAACCGTTTCTTCGGCCGTCATGACCTTGCTCAATAATGATTTGTGGCGTACTCGGTCTTGCAGGGTACCGTAATCTGACATCTCCTACCTCCTGTTGTTATTGTTATTACAGGCACATAATTGTCCTGAGAAGCAACGACACCATATTTGACCTGCCAAGTAATGCAACCTGATAACACGCTGTTATGTTGCGCAAAAGCTCTGGGAAATCAGAGGTGTCGGATTCTACGCAGTCAACTCCATTTCGTCAAGCTAAAATTGTATACATAATGCTATTCGTTTTTGTAATCAACGGCCACAATCGACGAACAGACTGATTTCATGTGCGGTACAATCACACCGGCGTGGTAGGGGTGGATCTGGTAGGCCTGCAGGTCTGCCAGCGAGTCGAATTTTGTAATCAACGCGATATCGTATGAACGCTCCGACCTTATGACGTCGATGCCCGCCTCAAGATGCCGAAGCAGAGGAATCTCGCCGTTCATAGTGAGTAGCATGGCTCTGGTAGCTGCCAGGTTTTCGCTGGAAGCCTCTTCCAGTTTGAATAAAACGATGTGAGTTATCATGTTGCCAAATCCTTTCATGGCTGGAATGTACCGCTTCTTCGGAGGCTCCTTGTATACATCTCCTCCAAGAAGCTGTCAATGCGGGATACAATCGACCCTCTTGGATAAATCAAAAAAATCGGTTTATCCGGTCAGGAGATGCCCCCTGTTGCGCATCGGAAAAAGAGTGATATAATCATTTCACACAAATATTAGGAGGTATGCACAATGCCCGGAAATCGACTGATACCAGCCGTAGACGTACGTTTGGGGAGTCTGTTGGAGTTTACTCGGAGAAAAGAGGTTGAGAAGAGCAGACGGGTGATGGCCGACAGTATGAAGCCGACCATAACTATTTCGCGTGAGTTTGGCTGTGAAGGGTACCCGGTAGCCGACTGTCTGAAAAACATTCTGGAGAAAAAGACGGGCGAGACATGGGTGGTTATGGACAAGGCGCTTCTGGAGGAAGTTTCAAAAAATCACAACTTGTCGGAGGAGATGCTTAAAGGGTTAGGTGAAAAGTCCGGTTTTTTGGACGAAATACTGGCCACCTTCTCCCCGCTCTGGAAGACCGAGAAAGACCACTACCGTCTGATCTGCCGGCATATGCTGTCTCTGGCGGAAAAAGGCAATGTGATTCTCGTTGGCCGTGGCGGCGCGGTTGTCACACAAAAACTCAAAAACTGCATACATTTCAGGATTTTCGCCTCATCTGAATTCAAAATTCGCTCGATCTCTAAAAGGCTGGGCATATCAGCAGAAGAGGCAGAGGTATTTGTTCAGAAAAAACAAAAACAGCGGGATGCATTTATGCGTGACTTTCTAAATCACGATGGACGTGATTTGAGTTGCTACAATCTTGTTTTTAACAATGATCGCAATTCTGCAGAAAAAATGGCCGCTACAATCGCCGAATACCTGCAGTCGGACTGAACATCACGGACCCGGCCGCAGAAACACCACAAATGCCCCGCTACCCCCCAACTCCCGCGGAGCCGGGGTGAACTCCACCACCAGTTCCCGACCGGTTTCCCGCAGCCAGGAAGCAACCGCTTGCTGGAGAACCGGTGCATCGGTAGAGTGGTTCCCCTTGCCGGCAATGACCAGCACGGCTTTTTGCCCCTTCTGCCGGGCTGATCGCAAAAAACGGGGTAAGGCCGTCAGAGCCTCTTCGCGCGTCAGACCATGCAGATCCAGCTGATATTCGACTGAGACAACACCGCGCTTGACCTGGCGCAGGCGATTGCCGGAGATCAGCTTCAACTCCCCGTCGTCCGGAACGGAATCGGCAAACTTCGCATCCAGCTTGAGGTCCCTGATCTCATCGAGAAAGAGGTCGTTGTCATTCTCTTTCTCCGCTTCAAATGTCTCTCTGTTAGCGACTGATATGCGGGAAATGTGAGAGTCCTGTGTGGCAGGTTTTGTATCCCGTTTGTGGATTGGCTTCACATCCGCCACAGCCTGCAGAAATAGATTCAGACCGCTATCAGCGCGTTTCTCCGGTTTATGGACGACTGCTGCTTCTGGCTGAACCGGAAGATCGTCGGGCAGAAGCATTCCCTTTAGCGGTCCGAAGGGGCTGGCATGAAATTCCTTCGGTTTTTGGCGGTTTTGGTTGGGTTTTTTTGACACGATCAGCACCTGTTGCCGGATCTATCTATTTTATTCTCTTTTTGGTCAGACATCAGAGGTTCTCTTTCGCTTTGCCCGGAGTTAAATAGTTTCCATCCGGAAAGTGCTCTTTTCCGCCTTGGCTGTGTCAATCTTCAGGATTCCTTGTGCGGCGTACCGATGTACGCCTCCGCGCAATCCCTTGATTTCCTTGCCATGACGAAAAATTTCACCTTTCCTGATCGGAAACCGTTAGTTCCTCATCCGGAGTTTCCGGATGGGAACTAAATAGCGGCACGGAAGATAGTGGAATGATGCCGGCTCGTTCTGCACGCTGAAGCAGACAGGATATCCCCAGAATTCCCTCATCACCCAGGTCGGTTGAAAAATCGTTGACGTACAGAGCGATGTGGGCAGCGCAGACTTCCGGGGCCATCTCCTGGGCATGCTCGCCGGTATAGCGGATCGCTTCGCCTGGGTGAGTGCGGGCGTATTCGACTCCGGCCTTCAGTGCGCGTTCGACTTCGGCAATTATTGCCGCACCCAGCGAACGCCTGGCCACTATGCCTCCCAGTGGAATTGGCAGTCCTGTTTCCTCTTCCCACCATTCCCCAAGATCCAGCAGCTTTTTCAGGCCAAAACCGTGGTAGGTGAATCGTGATTCGTGAATGATCAGGCCGGCATCGACGTTGCCGTTCAATACGGCGTCCATTATTTCGTTAAAGGGCATGATGATGAAGTTGTCCAGAGATGGGTCGTAGAGCCTTAAAAGCAGGAGAGCAGTCGTATAACGACCAGGCACGGCTATGGTCTTGCCGCGCAGCTCGGCGGGACTGATTTTGTCGCAGGCCACCAGCAGTGGTCCGCATCCTCTTCCGAGGGCGCTGCCGGAGCGGAGCAGAACGTAGTCATCGCGGATATGCCCCAGAGCATGGTATGAAACCTTGCTGACATCCAGTTCCCCCTTGAGCGCCAGCTGGTTGAGGGTTTCCACATCTTCGAGCCGTTCCCGGTACGAGAGGTTGCCGGTATCCACCAGATCATGCACGAGCGGGTAGAACATGAAGGTGTCGTTTGGGCATGGGGAAAAACCGAGGGTTAGTTCTGTGGCCATGATATCTCCGTATCTCGAAAGTAAGGAATTGCTACCTCTCCAGAATGAACGTCACCGGTCCGTCATTAACAAGCGATACCTGCATGTCAGCCTGGAAGATGCCGGTTTCAACCCGCAGACCGGATCGCCCGGCCAGATCAACAAAGTACTCGTACAGCCGCTTCCCTTCTCCAATGGGCGCTGCAGTATCGAATGACGGGCGCTTACCCTTTGTGCAGTTGCCGGCCAGTGTAAATTGGGAAACCACCAGCAGAGATCCTGCGATATCAACAACCGACCGGTTCATCTTTCCCTCTTCGTCATAGAAGATCCGCAGACCACAGATCTTATCGACCAGCCAGTCGGCCTTGGTTTCGTTATCCCCTTTTTCAATTCCGAGAAGAACCATGATGCCTTGTCCAATCCGACCGACGACTTTTTCATCGACAGTGACCGAAGCGGATGTAACGCGCTGGATGACCGCTTTCACACTACACCTTTACCAAATCGTACTTCCTGCTACCCAGTCCGATCTTTTCCCCATGCTCCAACTGCAGCTCCCAGGAAATATCGGGATACACGCCTCGGAACTTGTCGCCGCCAGGTTCGTGCCCGCTCTGCAGGGCCGACCCTTCGTTGCCTCTCGCTCCGTTCACCAGATCTGCGCATGCCTGGTCAATGGCAACCGGGTCTCTGGATGCACAGATGCCGATATCATTCACAATCGGGGCATCGGAATGGCCGTAACAGTCGCAGGCGGGTGAAACCTGAGTGATAAAGCTGATGAATATTGCCTTCCCCTCCTTGCCGGTCAGCGCCCCCTTGGCATATTCGGCCATTTTGCGCATAACAAGCCCGGAGGCCTCATTCCACTGGATGTTGATGGCCAATACCGGGCAGACCGTTATGCAGCGGGAGCATCCGACGCATTTTTGCGGATCGATGGCGGCTTTGCCGTCAGTGATTAAAATCGCTTCGTGAGCGCATGAGCGGAGACAGATGCTGCAGCCGATGCAGTTTTTCTGAGAGATTTTTGGTGCCACAGTGGAGTGCTGCACCAGTTTTCCCTTGCGGCTGGCGCAACCCATTCCAAGATTCTTTATTGCGCCGCCGAAACCGGTCAGTTCATGGCATTTGAAATGGGTCATGGCCAAGATCGAATCCGCCTCTACGATCTCTGTGCCGATGTAGCTCTTTTTCAACAGGTCACCCTCGATCGCCACCTCGGTCTCAGTCACACCCCGCAGCCCGTCGCTGATAATCAACGGTGCGCCGACACAGGCGTAGCCGAAGCCGTTCTCTATCGCGCAGGTTATCGCAGAGATCGCCTCCTTGCGCTGGCCGGGATAGAGCGTGGAGGAGTCGGTCAGAAAGGGGAGAGCTCCAAGTTTCTTTATCTCCTCGATCACCCGTCGGGCAAATACCGGACGCAGGTAGGTGTGATTCCCTTTTTCCCCGAAATGGATCTTGACCGCCGTCAGATCCCCTTCGGCAACGGTTTGCGCCAGCCCTGCCAAAGTCAGCAGTTTTGCGATTTTGTCGAACAGATTTTCCTTCTGGGTTGTTCGCATGTCGGTGAAATAGACCTTGCTCATGTTTACGTTTCTCCCTGGGATTCGAAAGTTAATTGATGAAATCGGATAATACGAAGTTTCCGCGTCCGCCTCCGGATGTTAAATTGAATAACGGCTATCCGAGGGCCTCTTGTATCTTTAAACAAAACTTCTGCAGGTTGAAAGGTTTTTGAATTAAATGCACCGATTCTTCAAGAATCCCTTTTGAGGTAATTACATCAGCGGTGTAGCCCGACATGAACAGTACCGGTATATTGGGCCTGTTTTCCAGAATCCTGTCGCTCATCTCTTTTCCGTTCATCCCCGGCATTATGACATCGGTCACGATCAGGTCGATATGTTTAAGATCATCGGACCCACAGAGTTCTATCGCATTCAAAGGTGATTCCGCTTCCAGGACAGTGTATCCAATTTCTTTCAGCATTTCAGCAACCATTTTTCGAAGCGACTCGTCATCCTCTACCAGTAGTATCGTTCCGCTTCCATGAGTTACTGCAGTTCCCGTAACCTGGGTTGTAGTAAGCCCTTTTTCCGATGTCATTTTTGGGAAATAGATTTTGAATGTTGTGCCGAATCCCGCCTCGCTGTAAACATTTATAAATCCCCTGTTCTGTGAGACGATGCCGTATATGGTTGCAAGCCCCAACCCGGTTCCCTTGCCGGCTTCTTTGGTTGTAAAAAAAGGCTCGAAAATATGTTGTAACGTTTCTTTGTCCATACCACAGCCTGTGTCGCTGACAGTCAGTTGAACATAATCACCCGATTGGGCGTTTGGAATTTCATGAACGCAGTGCTCGTCGATATGCACGTTCTCTGCCTCAATACTGAACAGGCCGCCATCAGGCATTGCATCACGGGCATTTACCGCCAGGTTCATGATGATCTGATCGATCTGTGTCGGATCAAGAAGGGCCGGCCAGAGGTCGGCGGTCTGCTTGAACTCTAACTTGATATCTTCCCCAATCAGTCGTCCAAGGCTTTTCCGTGCATCAGCTATCAGGATATTGAGGTCTACCTTTTGGGGAGAAATAACTTCACTACGAGAGAAGGCCAGGAGTTTCCGGGTGATCTCGCAGGAATGGCTGGCCGCTTTCAGTATCTCTTCCAGAGGTGTGATCTTTTCCTCATCCATATTTTTTGCCTGCATTCGCAACAATTCTGCGTAGCCCATAATAACTGTGAGCTTGTTGTTAAAATCATGCGCTACCCCACCGGCGAGCCTGCCAATTGCCTCCATCTTCTGGGATTGGTTGAATTTCTGCTGGAGCAGATCCCTTTCCTGCTCCCCCTTCTTCAGTTCAGTGATATCAACTATGACAATGATGATCGATATCAGGGTGCCATTATCATCTAAATGTCGCTTTGCGTTCAGGAAACCCCAGAAATCGTCACCGTTCTTTCGGAGATAGTGACGCTCTGCTGAAATGGCCTCATCATCACCCCGGATCAGTCTTAGCAAGAGATTTGCCGAAGTATCGCGTTCATTCTGGTACACATGCTCAACATAGCTGGAGCCGGTCATTTCATCCGGTGTAAATCCATATAACTGACTCGCACAGCGGTTGGCAAAGATGATGACTCCATTGGCATCTACCATGATAACCCCTGCCTGTGCAGCATCATAAATAATCCGTAATTTCTCTTCTGCCTGCCTCCGCTCTATAATTTCCTCTTCCAGGCGCTGACTCTGCTCCTCAAGAGCTTCCTGCGCCATCTGGCGCTCGGCAACCTCTTCCTCAAGCAGAACATTCTGCTGGTGGAGATCAGCCTGGTTTTTTGACAGCTCATCCGCCATTTCATCAAACGCCAGGGCCAGCTGGTAAATCTCATTTCTTCCCGACAACCTTGATCTGACGTTCAGATCTCCTTGTGCAAATCCTTTTACAACCCGCAATATCCTGTCGACCGGTTTGGTGATGAGAATATGCAGCATATACGAGAGGAGCAAAGCAAATAAGAAAAGGAGCGCAAATAGTTTGGCGGCGCTTGTAAACGCCTCATGTTTCAGAAGGTTCAATCGTTCGGTAAAATCATATTCGACAAACAGTGTGCCCGATTGCAGCGGCCTGATTTCTCCAGTTCTGCTGCTGAGAGTAATCGGGTAGTAGCCTTCAAGATGACCGTGATCCGATGCGAACAAATCCCCCTGTTGCAGGTAGTTGGCTTTTTCTGCGCGACCTTTGTCGTAACGGGATATGGTGGCGGCATTGGATTTAACCCACTCCTGATTATTGGCAATCAAAACTGTATGGTCGGCATCAGCCAGTATCAGGGTGACGATCTGTGGGGAAAGGGCTGCATAGGACAATCTTTGTTTGGCCTGCTCCAGCTCTCCTCTGACCAGTCTGTCAGAGATGATGTCCTGAAGCTGGTTCATTTGAGAATGGGCCGTTTCGGTAATGGAACGGATAATTTCCTTCTCCCCTCCACGCATTCTTTCGAGGGTGAGAAGAACCACCAGAAGGAGTGTTGCGGAGAATACAATGAGCGGGATTAAGCTACGCAGGCGGTAGAGGAAACGGGGCATGTTATCGGTTCCTGATCGCTTCCGGATTGAGAAGCCTGTTTGGATCGACCGGTTTGTTCAAAAGTTTTCCATGGAACATGACGTCGGCCAGCTGCTTGGCCGGCATAAGAATAGCGCCGGATAAAAGGCGTTTGTTCTCGTTTCTGTCAGGAATGATAAGACCTTTCAGGGAGTCTGAAAATTCGGCCGCAGTAATAGCTTCACGCTTTCCCATCCGCTTGTTGGCATCTGCAGGGTTTTTGCGCATATAGTCAAGCGCTCTGAACCACCCCTCTTCCAATTCCTGCAATTGCGCGAATTTCGATTTCAGGATGTCGGCACGTACAACAATCACATCAATTACCTCATTCGGAATCTGGGAGCTGTCGAAGATGCGTCGCGCGCCAAGGCCAAGGAGCTTGGTTTTGGCAGGCTCGAAGGTAACTACAGCGTCAATTCTGCCCGTGGCATAGGCCTGCAGATGCTCTTGCACAGCAACGTGTAGAATGGTTACATCGCGAGGGGTGAGTCCGGCTTTCTCCAGGGCACGGCTCAAAACATATGCGCCGAGAGCCAGGGATTCAACGCCAACCCTTTTCCCCTTCAGGCCCTGGATATTCTTAATTGATGGATGGGCAACTATCACATCGGCGCCGTTGGATATGTCTGTCACCAGCAGAATTTTTACCTCGATCCCATCCTGTATCAGCAGTAGTGCTTCATCAAGGGTCAGGGCGGCAACGTCTATGGCGCGATTGCGAAATGCCTTCAACACGTCGGCACTGGTGGTCATTTCATGGAATCGTGCCTTGGATTCATTTAAATAGCCAAGCGAGCGCGCCAGATACAACGGCTCATAGCCTGGCCAGACATTTGTCCCAATATGCAGCGGGGTTTGGCGCTCGTCTGTACACCCTGCGATAAGGAGAACTGAAAGCAGGCTGAGCCAGATGCAAACCTTATTTAGAAATGCAGTAAAGCTGCTATGTTTCATAAGGATCCCGGCAAATTTCAGCATATTGTTACGCTATAATGATCTGTTTCTATATTTATAGCAAATAAAAGGGGGATTGCAAGGGGGTCGCTTAAGGTTTGTGACTATTCAAAATATATGAGTCGGGAAATCGATTTTTTTGACAACCGTCAAGTAATAACCTTAAAACGGGGTATACTCTCTCAATCATCAATTGCGAATAAATCCACAAATCGAGTTTACTCGAATACCAACCAGAGGGAGGAAACAGACATGAGTATGTTTTGTAATCAATGCGAGCAGGCCGCAAACGGAGTCGGTTGTAACATATCAGGCGTATGCGGCAAGAAACCGGATGTAGCGGCGCTGCAGGATCACCTGCTTTACGGCCTGAAGAGCTTGGCGCTCTATGCCGACAAGCTGGGGCGCAACGCCGAGATCGACCGTTTTACGATCGAGGGGCTCTTCACCACCGTCACCAATGTTGATTTCGATGCAGCCCGTATCGGCGGTCTGATCAAACGCTGCTATGAACTGAAGGAGAAGGCCAAAGCTGCTGCCGGTGTAACTCTGTCCGGTCCGGTCGCCGACTGGAAACCGGCTGATGATCTGGCAGGAATGGTCACACAGGGCGAGGCTCACGGCCTCAGCACGTTGCATGTCAACGAAGATATCCGATCCGTCATCGAAATTTTGACCCTGGGCCTCAAAGGGATGTCCGCTTATATGGATCACGCCATGATACTCGGCAAAAATGACGATGAAGTGATGGCTTTTTTCCAGAAAGCGCTGGCTGCCACGACAGATGCCAAATTGGGGCTGATGGACTTTGTCGGCCTCTCGATGGAGTGCGGCAAGCAGAACCTGACCGTCATGGGTCTCCTGAACAGTGCCCATACCGATGCTTACGGCCACCCGGTTCCGACAGCCGTTCAGCTTGGGACCAAGGCCGGCAAGGCCATTCTGGTAACCGGCCACGATCTGAAGATGCTGGAAGAACTGCTCAAGCAGACGGAAGGGAAGGGGATCAACATCTACACCCATGGCGAAATGTTGCCGGCTCACGGCTATCCAGGGTTGAAGAAGTACTCGCACCTTGTCGGCAACTTTGGCGGCGCATGGCAGGATCAAGCCAAAGAGTTCGTCAACTTCCCCGGCTCTATTATCTTCAACACCAACTGTATCCAGAAGCCGTCCGACAGTTACAAAGACCGTCTCTACACCTGGGGTCTGGTAGCCTGGCCGGATGTAAAGCACGTTGACGGATGGGATTTCTCGGCAGTCATCAACAAAGCTCTTGAACTTCCCGGTTTCCCCGACAACCCCGGTCAGGAGATCCTTACCGGTTTCGGCCACAATGCAGTGCTGGGAGTAGCAGACAAGGTTATTGCTGCGGTCAAATCGGGTGCGATCAAGCACTTCTTCCTGATCGGCGGTTGTGACGGCGCCAAGTCCGGCCGCAACTACTACACCGAATTTGCCGAAAAACTTCCCCAGGACACAGTCATCCTGACCCTGGCCTGCGGCAAGTATCGTTTCAACAAGCTTGAGTTTGGCGATATCGGCGGGATTCCGCGCCTGCTGGATGTCGGACAGTGCAACGATGCCTATTCTGCCATCCAGATCGCTATAGCCCTGGCAGGCGCTTTCGAATGCGGTGTCAACGACCTGCCGCTCTCGATGATCCTCTCCTGGTACGAGCAGAAAGCGGTGGTCATCCTGCTGACCCTGTTCAGTCTGGGTATAAAGAACATCAAGCTCGGGCCATCTCTGCCGGCCTTCATCACACCCAACGTGCTCAACTTCCTGGTTGAGAACTTCAACATCGCTCCGATCACCACGGTCGAGGCGGATATGAAGGCGATTCTGGGGTAGGAATCAGTCGTAATTAGCAAAAAATGAAACGGGCGCAGGGCTAAGGCTCTGCGCCCGTTTTTGTTTTATCATCAAGGTGTGAAGGGGTTGGTGAGACACTTTTCGGATTATTCTGCAAATTCGATGGAGCCGTTCAGAGATATAAACTTTGCATCAATTTTTTTACTAAAAGCGGGTCGATGTTTACGAGAGTATACCCATTGTCAAAATAT
>JAQTRC010000151.1 GCA_028712665.1 Desulfuromonadaceae bacterium | reverse complement strand
TCAGGTTGTAAAGTAAGTCTGCCTCACTGTTAATGACGGTTATTATCTCAAAATATCTCGGATTTTGAGGTGTCCCGCCGAATTTATCCAGCCGGTATGCTTCTGCGCTGATCTGCTTTGCCAGTTTACTTAATAGATCACGGAAATGCCCGAAGTTTGTCAGAGTCGGTTCAAGGGTCAGCTTGTTACCCGCGGCTTCTATCTCTTTGCGCAGTGATTCCAGTTCCTGTTTGTGTGTTTCAATCTCATCCTCACGTTGCGCAAGTTCTGAGGCAAAAAACGAGACCAACCCCTTTTTTAAAGGCGAAGAACTCTTGGTGTTTTTATCAAGTTCCTTGACTGAAGATGTGTCCTGAATCCGCATTGCCTTAACCTCAAACCGGGATATCGTATCGATTCGTTTTTACAATAGCATACTCAGTTGCTCCCTGCAATTGATGCAAAAATGCAACAATCAAGTTTGCAACATGTTCTGCTTATGCTATTATTCGCCCCATTCCATGTAAAAGGCGCTTCTCAGATATGTACGCAAAACTTTCACTGGAGGAACGTAAAAAACGGGTTCGCGAGTCGATAATAATCGTGCTGGCGATCATACTTATTGTTTTTCTTACACGTGCCGAGATCAAGCTGACCCAGTTGAGTGCAGACGCGAATTGGGGAAGTAATATTGCCATTTTCGGCATAATTAATGTTGTCATCCTGCTGGTGATATTGCTTGTGTATCTTGTTTGTCGCAACGTTGTAAAGCTGTTTATGGAAAGTCGTTCAAACCCGTTTGCAAAACGCCTGCGAACCAAGCTGGTCCTCTCCTTTGTCGGTCTTTCCCTGGTCCCGACCATGCTCCTGTTTTTTGCTGCCGCCGGTTTTATTAACAACACTGTTCACAACTGGTTTAATACCAGAGTCGAACTCTCTCTAAGTGAATCGTTGGAAGTTGCACAGAGCTATTACAAAAGTTCTGCATCTAATGCCTTATACTACGGCAGGCAGATCAGCGGGTTTATAAAGGAACAAAAGCTGCTCAACGACTCCAATCTTCCGAAGTTGAAAGAGCTTATCCGCCAGAAGCAGAAAGAGTATAACCTGGGTGTTGTTGAGGTCTACTCTGCACAGAGGGAAGAGCTGGTCAGGGCGACTAATCCGGACGTGCCGAAAGGGGAGTTTACCAATCCATCTTCGGAAGATATTAAGCGAGGCCTTGCCGGTAACGAACTGACCCGCGTAAATCAGGCCGGCAAGGCGGATCTGATACGGGGTATTGTCCCGATCACCTCAAACTGGAACGAGTCCGACGTGGTTGGCGTTGTGGTTGTGAACTATTATGTCGCATACTCTCTTGCCAGCAAAATGAAGGAGATAACCGAGTCATACCATGAATTCCGTCAACTCAAGATACTGAAAAATCCGATTCGTTCCGGTTATATTGTCACCCTCTTTCTCATTACTACGGTCATCGTTTTTTTTGCATACTGGATGGGGGTCTATCTTGCAAACAGCATGACCAAGCCGGTGCAGGAGTTGGTCGAGGCGACGCGCGCCGTTGCGGACGGCAACCTTGACATCCAGATTCAAACGCGTTCCGATGATGAGATAGGGATGCTGGTACAGTCGTTTAATCGCATGACCGAAGATCTCCGTACCAAACAGTTTGCGCTTAACTCGTCCAACTTTGAGTTGTCTCGTATAAACCAGGAAATTGAACGCAGACGGCGGTATATGGAAATTGTTCTGCGAAATGTGGCTGCAGGAGTCATCTCGGTTGACAGAGAAGGTATAGTCCGGACAATCAACACCTCTGCCGAACGACTGCTCAATGCAAATACCGGCAACGTTCTGGGGCGTAATTTTCGGGACGTTATCAAGGACAGGCACCTTGAGATCGTAACTGAGTCTTTACGGGAGCTGACGTTATCTTCTAATGACACAATAAGTCGTCAGGTTTCTCTGGATGTGCGCGGCACCCGTCTGACTCTCAATCTGCACCTGACAATGCTGCGCGATGAAAATAGAGAAATACTCGGCATGGTACTGGTGCTGGACGATCTGACCCAGATGATGCGAGCCCAGCGTATGGCCGCCTGGAGGGAGGTCGCCAGGCGAATAGCCCACGAAATAAAGAATCCGCTGACACCTATCCAGCTCTCTGCACAAAGGCTCCGTAAGCGATATCTTTCACGTTTCAACGAAGATGAAACCGTTTTTGACGAGTGTACTGAAATGATTATTAAATCGGTAGACGAGCTGAAGAATCTGGTAAACGAGTTCTCAAATTTTGCCCGTATGCCCGCTATCCAGCCGGAACCTAATGATCTGAATGCACTGATTCGTGAGACTTTGACGCTTTATCAGGAAGGGCACCGCGGGGTTGATTTTGGTTTTGAACAGGACGACAAGCTGCCACAGCTCACAATTGACAGAGACCAGATTAAGCGAGTGATAATCAATCTGCTGGAAAATGCTGTTGCAGCCATGGGGGAGCATGGCAAGGTCACCCTGACGAGCAGATATAATGCTGAGCTGAAGATTGTTACTCTGGCTATTGCCGACGACGGGCCTGGAATATCCCCCGAAGACAAGCCCCGTTTGTTCGAGCCCTATTTTTCGACCAAGAAAACCGGGACCGGACTTGGTCTTGCAATTGTCAGCAGTATAATCACTGATCATGGCGGTTTTGTAAGGGTTCGTGACAATAAACCGCACGGCGCCATCTTTATTATTGAACTGCCTGCGGGGTAGATACCTTGGGGATGAAGGTTGAAGGTTTAAGGTTACCCGATGAACCATAGTCGCATTTCAAATACTTTGAAATTGGTGATTGTGAAGAGTTTATTCCTTTCAGCCTTCAGTCTATCAACCTGAATTACCACAATATGAGGAATAATAATGACACACACTATTCTTGTAATTGATGATGAAAAGGATATACGGACTTCCCTGACAGGAATTCTTGAAGATGAAGGTTATCATATACTAACTGCAGCCAGCGGTGTTGACGGGATTGAGTGCGCCCAGCAGGAATTGCCCGATCTTATCCTGCTGGATATCTGGATGCCGGGGATGGATGGTCTGGAGACGCTGGAAAGACTCAAGGCCCTATTTCCTCAAGTGACCGTTATCATGATATCTGGGCATGGCACGATCGAGACGGCTGTGCGTGCAACCAAGCTGGGCGCTTTTGATTTCATCGAGAAACCGCTCTCACTCGAAAAAGTTCTTCTAAGTGTTGCAAACGCACTAGTGCTTCAGGATCTGAAGGCTGAAAATGCCGAACTCAAAAGGTCCGCTGCAAAAGAGTATGAGTTGATTGGCGATACCCCAATAATGTCGTTCCTGCGCGAACAGATAATGCGTGTTGCACCGACATCTTCCCCTGTTCTGCTGACTGGCGAAAACGGAACAGGCAAGGAGTTGGCAGCACGCTCTATTCATTACTACAGTCCTCGCCGTGACAGGCCTTTCATTGCGATCAATTGTGCTGCAATCCCGGAAGAGTTGCTCGAGAGCGAATTGTTTGGCCATGAGAAAGGAGCTATTGCCGGCGCAGTTGCCCAAAAAAAGGGGAAATTTGATCTGGCTGACGGCGGCACGCTTTTTCTGGACGAAATTGGCGACACATCTCTTAATATTCAGGCAAAGATCCTGCGCGTCATCCAGGAAGGCAGTTTTGAGCGAGTAGCTGGAATCAAAAAGTTATCGGTCGATGTACGGATTGTGGCGGCTACTAACAAGATGCTGGATCAGGAAATTCTTCAGGGAAGGTTCAGGGAAGATCTTTATTATCGATTAAATGTGGTTCCTTTCAGGGTGCCCCCCTTAAGGGAGCGCCGGGAAGATATACCGTTGCTGGCGCGGTTTTTTGTTGCCTTGTTTAATCGCAGAGAAGGTCGCGAGGCCAAAGAGTTTCTGCCGGATACGCTTGATATGCTGACTGGTTACGATTGGCCGGGCAACGTTCTGGAATTGAAAAATATTGTGGAGCGGATTCTTATAATGACACCCGGCAAATTTATCGCCCCGACCGATATTCCCGACTTGAGGGGTGGACCGCTGGCTGGACCCCCATCTTGCCCCAAACTTGAATCTGCTTTTGGCAGGTCATCGCTGCGTGATGCACGCGAGGAATTTGAACGCGAGTTCATAATTCACAAGCTTGAGGAAAATGACTGGAATATTTCGCGTACGGCAGAGTTAATCGAACTTGAACGAAGCAACCTGCATCGAAAGATAAAAAGCTACGGGATAGATGTGAGGAAATAAGTGGGAATGCTCTTTTCCAAAAAACAGACTGGAATTGCTATATTTACGGTGGCCATCGCAATAGTTGCCTGCTTGGCGGTGATATTCTTCGAGCACCGGCATCCGGGCGACAAGCATCCGGATGCTGCCTATCTCTCATTACTTCGCGAGGCTTATTCGACTGTACTTAAATATCATGTTGAAAAACCGGATTCAAAAAAACTTGTTAAGAGTATGGTAGATGGAATGCTGGCAAAACTTGATCCCCACAGCGCCTACCTGCCGCCCGAACCGTATCACGAGATGGAAGTTCAGATGTCGGGTGCGTTTGGCGGAGTCGGCATTGAGCTGGGATTGAAGGATGGCAAGCTGACTGTTATCGCTCCTATAGAGGAGACGCCTGCTTTCCGGGCAGGAATACAGGCCAGTGACCACATTTGGAAAATAGATGGAGCCGCAACCCGGAGCATGAACATCTCGGCAGCGGTCAAGCTGATGCGGGGCGAGAAGGGAACGCCGGTTACCTTGACCATCCTGCGCAATGATTCTCCCGGGCCGCTGACATTCAAGCTGGTCCGCGATATTATCAAGCTTAAAAGCATTAAGTATCGGATGCTTGATACAGGGTTCGGTTTTGTCAGGATATCACAGTTTCAAGAACGTACAGCGGGCGAGTTCAAACAGGCGCTGCAAGAGCTGCATGCGGCTGCCGGCGGTAAATTGAAAGGATTGGTGATCGACCTGCGCTATAATCCGGGGGGGCTTCTGGAGTCGTGCGTCGAGGTGGCCAACAGTTTTATCGGCGATGATATAAAGAATACAGTGATTGTTTCAATCAAGGGGCGTTCTCATGGAACCAGCCGTGTCTATAATGCGACTCTGAGAACAAAGGAGCCTCGTTATCCGATTGTAGTACTTATAAACGGCGGCAGTGCAAGCGCTTCGGAAATCGTTGCCGGTGCCCTGCAGGATCATAAGCGGGCTATCGTTATGGGAA
>JAQTRC010000150.1 GCA_028712665.1 Desulfuromonadaceae bacterium | reverse complement strand
GCCGTTCAATTCAATCCTTCAGTATCCTCTCCTCCAGCTCGGCATTGCCACGAATTGAACCATATCTCACGCGCCAGAGTTTTTCCAGCGGGTCCCACCTACCGCCGGCTGCTTTCAGCTTATCCCTAAGGTCGTTCTCGGTATTCGGCACTGCTACCGCCACGATATCGTCGTCCCGCAATCTTGAGGAAGGTCTCCACTCTTTTTCATCCACGATAATCTCGACCGTCTTCAAGCGCACCCCACGGATCTCATCGTAGCGATACCGGACGCAGAGGAGGGAATCTCCAAACTTTTCGACCATCCGCTTTGTCCCCTTCTGTCCCGGTTTCAGATGGGTTTTTGTCTTCATATCCTTAAACACAGGGATTCCTCCACTTGTCGATTGTCGTGACAACCAAAGATAAACTGACGGAAATATACCACGGGCCGGTCGCAATTGAAATTATTATTGAACGACCTAAATAGGCTGCAATTTTAATATTATAACGCGGTATATCAGGCAGCCGACCGGATCATTTTTTGTTTCGTAAAGTCGCTTCATACTCAAGCCGATCTGTGATATACTTAAAAACCATTTTGCAACAGAAGGAATACCATGGCTCACGACAAGATCATCATCAAAGGCGCCTGCGAGCACAATCTCAAGTGCATTGACGTAGAAATCCCCCGCGACCAACTGGTCGTCATCACCGGTATCTCCGGTTCCGGCAAGTCCACCCTGGCTTTCGACACGATATACGCCGAGGGTCAGCGCCGCTATGTCGAATCGCTCTCAGCATACGCCCGCCAGTTTCTGGAGCAGATGGAAAAGCCGGATGTCGAGTCGATTGAAGGACTCTCTCCGGCCATATCCATCGAACAGAAAACCACCAGCAAGAACCCACGCTCCACCGTCGGCACGGTGACCGAGATATACGATTACCTCCGCCTCTTGTTCGCCCGCGTCGGACGGCCCCACTGCACCTCCTGCGGAAAAGAGATCACATCGCAGACCGTTTCCCAGATGGTGGATCATATCATGACCCTGCCGGCCGGCGCCAAGCTGACCCTGCTGGCCCCAATGATCCGCGGCCGGAAGGGGGAGTACAAAAAGGAGCTGAACCAGCTGCGGAAGGAGGGTTTTACAAGGGTCGTGATTGATGGGACATTGCGCGAACTGGCCGAAGAGATCGAACTGGACAAGAAAAAGAAGCACGATATCGACATCGTGGTAGACCGGATCGTAGTCAAGGAGGGGGTACAGCGCCGCCTTGCCGATTCTCTGGAAACAGCCCTGCATCATGCCGAGGGAGTGGTGAAAGTGGAAGCGGTAATGCCGGATACGGACGAACCGGTCGAAGGCGGCAAGAAGAAACCATCAAAACCGCAGACGCTGATCTTCTCGGAAAAGCTGGCCTGTATCGACTGCGGCGTTTCGTATCAGGAGATCACCCCGCGCCTCTTCTCCTTCAACAATCCGCACGGCGCCTGCCCGGACTGCACCGGCCTCGGCACCCGCATGTACTTTGACGCCGAGCTGGTGATTCCGAACCCGGAACTCTCACTGCGCGAAGGGGCGATAGCTCCATGGGAAAAGCGGCTCTCAGGGTGGTTTCACCTTATTCTGGACGCGCTGGCCAAGGCTTATAAATTCGATATCCGCACACCCTTCAAGGATCTGCCTGAAGCGGTCAAGGAGGTGATTCTCTCCGGTTCGAAAGGTCAGAAGATCGAGTTCTGGTGGGAAGAGGATGCCGGGCGGCGCCACACTTACCAGAAGGAGTTTGAGGGGGTGCTAAAAAATCTGGAGCGTCGATGGCGCGAAACCGAATCGGACGCATCCCGCGAAGAGCTGGAGAAGTATATGAATGTCATGCCCTGTCCGAGCTGTCTCGGCGCGCGCCTCAAGCCCGAGGCTCTGCATGTGCTGGTCAGCGGCCGCACCATCAGGGATGTGACCGCCTTCTCGATTCGCGACGGACTTCATTTCTTCGAGGAGCTGAAGATTTCCGACAAGGAACAGGAGATTGCCCGCCGTATACTGAAAGAGATTCGCGAGCGGCTTTCCTTCCTGGTAAATGTCGGGCTGGACTATCTCTCGCTGGATCGCACCTCCGGCACGCTGTCAGGGGGAGAGGGGCAGCGCATCCGTCTGGCGACCCAGATAGGTTCCAGCCTGGTGGGGGTTCTATATATTCTGGACGAACCTTCGATCGGCCTTCATCAGCGGGACAACGCCCGGCTGCTCGGCACCTTGAAGCGGCTTCGCGACCTTGGCAATACCGTTCTGGTTGTGGAGCATGACGAGGAGACCATTCTGGAGGCCGACCACCTGATCGACATGGGGCCTGGGGCCGGGGTGCATGGAGGCGAGGTGGTGGCTCAGGGGACGCCGGACGAGGTAATGCGAAATCCGGCCTCTCTGACCGGGCGTTACCTGTCGGGTGAACTGACCATCCCTCTGCCGAAGAAACGGCGCAAGGGGGATAAATCGCTCCGGATCGTCGAAGCATCCGAGAATAATCTCAAAAATATAACTGTCGATATTCCTCTCGGGATCATGACCTGCGTGACCGGGGTATCCGGTTCCGGCAAATCCACACTGGTGATAGACACCCTGCACAAAGTGCTGGGGCAGCGCCTCTACCGCAACCGCGAGAAGGCCGGAGCCGTGAAAGACGTACTGGGTCTGGAATATCTCGACAAGGTCATAAACATCGATCAATCCCCCATCGGCCGGACTCCCCGCTCCAACCCGGCTACCTATACCGCCGTCTTCGGGGACATCCGCGACCTCTTTTCCAACCTGCCTGAATCAAAGCTGCGAGGATACAAACCGGGGCGATATTCGTTCAACGTCAAGGGTGGAAGATGCGAGGCGTGCTCCGGGGACGGCATCATCAAAATCGAGATGCACTTCCTTCCGGATGTTTATGTGGAGTGTGAGGTCTGCAAAGGGGCCCGTTACAACCGGGAGACGCTGGAGGTTCATTACAAGGGGAAATCGATCGCCGAGGTGCTTGATATGACGGTTTCACAAGCACTGGAGTTCATGGGGGCCATCCCGCGCATCAAGAACAAGCTGGCTACGTTGGAGGAGGTCGGCCTTGGCTATATCAAGCTGGGACAGTCGGCCACAACCCTTTCCGGTGGTGAGGCGCAGCGGGTCAAACTCTCGAAAGAGCTCTCCAAGCGCGCCACCGGACGAACCATTTACATACTGGACGAACCGACCACCGGTCTGCACTTCCATGATATTTCCAAGTTGCTGGAGGTGATCCAGCGACTGGTCGATTCCGGTAATACGGTCGTCATCATCGAGCATAATCTGGACGTAATCAAAACTGCCGACTGGATCATAGATCTGGGGCCGGAAGGGGGGGACCGGGGGGGAGAGGTCATCGCGGTCGGCACTCCGGAGCAGGTGGCCAAGGTCACAAAGTCTTTTACCGGGCAGTATCTCAGGAAGATGCTCTGATTCAGCCGCCCGATCCTTTCTTACTGGACGGTGGCGGAGACTACAGGCGTTGATTCGATACTCTCGCCATTCGTGTTAACTGCCGTTACGACGAAGTACCAGATTCCTGCCGCCAACCCGGTTATTTCCTGAGGCGAAGCGGTTGAGGGGCTGAATCTGAGGCCATCTTCCCTGTTGGCATGTAACGATGAGGTCGAATAATACACATGGTATGATGAGGCCCCAGTGACAGCGGTCCAGGATATGGTTGCCTTACCGATTCCGGGAGCAGCGGATACTTTAGTTGGTGCTGCAGGGGGGGGGACCGCAGCAGTCGGGGTTACCGAAACTTCGCTTGAAAACGGGCTTTCATCCCCGGATTTTATAGCAATAACAGCAATATAATATGTTGTGCCATTTGTGAGGCCGGTTAGAACATACGGGTTTGTGACGGGATCAATTACGGTGCCGTTTTTAGCGCCGCCACTGGTCGTGGACCAATATAGCCGGTAGGTCGTGGATAAAACGTTATTCCAGCTGATTGTTGCCCTGCCATCTCCGACAGTCGCCGTCAAGCCCGACGGGGCGTTCGGTTTGACATTGCCGCAGCCGGCCATATTTATGCAAAATACAATAATCAGGGTCAGGTACAGGGTAAAGCGGGTAAGCGAGTTCATGCCAATATCCTCCTGTCTGCAAGCGAACGAAACTTTTTCTGTTATATACTTCTTTAAGATCGATTTTACTTTGAGTCAAGGTATCATTTATCCGGATAAGTTTATCTTACGCCTCTTTTCTCTGTTTGCTCATACAATTTATCGTCCATTTTTTTAGTACAAACTTCATCTATATATCCACTTCTATCGGTTTTGATAAAATTCGGCACAGATCAATTAATAATCCTCCAGTTCTTTTTCTAAATGCCGACAAGATTACTAAAGAACGTAACAGAAGCAGCGGGAGGGTATCCATATGTCAGTATCGGAAGTTTCATCCGGCATTGCGGCGGTTGTATATACGCCACCGGTTCAACAGCAGGCCAAAGCTCAACAGAAGGCGCCGTCCGCAGATATAGTGTCAATATCAAAACAGGCGCAGCTGTTGGCCAACGATGGAGACACACAAGCACAAGAGGTTCGGGAAGGTGCGGCCGAGAAAGCTGGTGAGTCGTTAAGAGGGAAAGCGTAATTCTTTTTGATTCATTTGGTCACAGCAAAAGGGGCATAGCTTGAACAGCGTGCCCCTTTTGTACTTTCAAGACTTCATTCAGAACAATCAATTGAAGGAATCAGAAATTCGAAGATTTTATCTTGAATTCGACGAAAAAAATTGCCTTATTTGAGGTAAGAAGAATTCTATTTCAGGTATATATTAAAACTGTAATAAGAATATTAATAATTATATGTCACAATATCGGTCGGTTACAATAAGCGGAGAATTGGCACCTGAAATGCAATTAGTAAGATCAGACACATACCAATATTACGGAGGAACCAAAAATGAAAAAAATTCTGTCCACAATCGTTGCCGCTCTCGTCGCTCTCTCCTTTTCTGCTGTAGTATTTGCTGCCGAAGCCACCGCTCCTGCTGCCGACGCCGCCCCTGCTGCTGTTGAGAAGAAAGAAGTGAAAAAAGCAAAGAAAGCTAAAAAAGCAAAGAAAGCCAAAGCAGCAAAAAAAGCAGAAAAGAAAGAAGAAGCGGCGCCTGCTGCTCCTGCTGCAAAGTAATTACCTTTTCAGCAGTTTAAATAGAGAGAGCCACCTCGTTTGAGTTGGCTCTCTTTTTTTGTCCTCTCATATCCTT
>JAQTRC010000049.1 GCA_028712665.1 Desulfuromonadaceae bacterium | reverse complement strand
GATATTCGTGGATGCGGGGATGGCGATAGTCGCCAGGGGCCAAGCCGCTCGCTTCATCCTGGCTAATGGGAGCGTGATCAGGGATGAGTGCGGCAAGAAACTCGGTGCAGTCGTGGTAATGAGAGACATTACGAAACTCAGGCGCGTTGAAGAGTCGCTCCGCAATGCAAATGAGGAACTCAAGAGTGCTGTTGCAGCGCGGACATACGAACTCGAAAAAACCCTTGAACGTCTGAAAGCCGAGCTTGAAGAACGCAAACTGACGGAAGAGTCTCTGAGAGAGAGCGAAGCAAGACTGAAAGAGGCGCAACAGATAGCCCATCTGGGGCACTGGGAGCTGGATTTACAGAAGAATGCACTTTATTGGTCAGATGAAGTATATCGCATATTCGGTCTGGAACCGCAGGAATTCAGTGCGACATACGAGGCCTTTCTGGAACATGTTCATCCGGGTGACAGGGATTACGTAAACAGGTCCTATAGCGAATCAGTGAAAAACAGAGCGGGGTATGAGATCGAACACAGAATAGTACTAAAGAACGGCGAAACAAGGTACGCCGGTGAACGCTGCTTTACCGAATATGATGAGACGGGCGCTCCACTTCGCTCGCTTGGGACAGTCCTGGACATCACCGAACACAAGCGGGCCGAGGAGGTGATTCATCTTCAGGCGGTCGAGCTTGAAGCGGAGGTGGCCGAGCGTCAGATGGCGCAGGAAACTCTTCAGGAACAGGCGCTCCTGCTGGAGAATGAGATAGAGGAGCGCCGTAATACGCAAAACGAACTTGAAATATTGAATGAGAATCTTGAACGACGCGTTCAAGAGCGAACCTCCGAGCTTGCTGCGAAGAACAGCGAGCTTGAAAGGATGAACCGGATCTTCGTCGGCCGGGAGTTGCGGATGATGGAGTTGAAGGAGAGGATTGCCGAATTGGAGAAAGCTCCGAAATGAGGAGGGAATATGGGAAACAGACCTGATGCCGCGTTGAATGATCTGGTAAACGCAATAGAGAAAATCGGTGTTCATGACCATCTCTGCCTGATTTATGAGACACAGGAAGAACAGTTCTCCGCCGTAATACCGTTCATGCAGATAGGCCTGGAACGCGGCGAAAAGTGCCTGTATGTCGTTGACGACAATACGGCGGCCACCGTCATCAAAGCTATGAGGGAAGCGGGCACCGACGTGAAAAGCGCAATCAAATCCGGAGAATTGGCTATTGTCAGCAAGCAGGAGTCGTATCTGAAACAGGGATACTTCGACCCCGACTGGATGATCGGCTTTCTTAAAAGTGCAACGGAAGAGGCAAAGAGCGCCGGCTTTTCCGCGTTACGGGTTACCGGAGAGATGACATGGGTGTTGGGCGAAGATCCAGGCACGGAGCGCCTGATGGAATACGAGGCGAAGCTGAACTATTTCCTCCCCAAAAACGAGGCACTCGCAATATGCCAGTATAACCGCGACTTTTTCCCGCCAAGGATCATAAAAGACGTTATATCCACTCACCCTACCGTAATTTGCGGGGGAATGGTCTGCCGCAATTTCTATTACGTACCGCCTGACAATTTTCTGGGGGAGGAGCCGCCTGACAAAGAGATAGACAGGCTTCTGGCCAATATAAAAAACAGGGAAAAAGTGGAGGAGGAACTCTGGGAACGGACAAGAGAACTTGAGCGGAGAAATCATGAGCTTGAACAGATGAACAAGGCATTTTTGGGGAGAGAGCTGAAAATGGTGGAGCTGAAAAAGCGGATAAATGAACTGGAAATCAAATCCGAGGCGTCAGGAGATTATGGTGCCCGGCAGTAACAGATCCGGACAGCTTTTCTATACCTGTGTCATCACGATCATAACTCTGGGGTTTTACGCAAGCAGCCTCTACAGTTACCTCCTGTTTCACGGCATGATGGAAATCACCACGATCTCCATCGGTTTCTCTCTCTTCATCCTTACCTGGAACGCACGCAAATTTCTGGCCAATGACTATCTCAAAATCATCGGCATCGGTTATGCTTTTATCGCTCTCATCGATCTGCTCCATACCCTCGCCTATAAGGGGATGAACATATTCCCGGGCTTCGATGCGAACCTGCCGACCCAACTCTGGATAGCTGCCCGCTACCTTCAGGCTGTCACCCTCTGCGCCGCGCCGCTCTTCGTGGAGCGCACAATAGACAAACGCGCCATTTTTGCAGGATATGCGATGGTGGTCTCACTTCTTGTGGCAGCGGTATACTCCGGCAATTTTCCGGACTGCTTCGTCGAAGGGAGTGGACTCACCGTTTTCAAGATTGGCAGTGAATACGTGATATCCGGACTTCTTCTCGCTTCGTTATATCTCTTTTACCGGAAACGGAATCATTTTAACGGCACGGTTTTCTTCCTTACCGCCTATTCAATAGCCTGCACAGCCGTCGCCGAGATATCGTTCACCGCGTACGTGAGTGTGTATGGCTTTGCCAACATGGTGGGCCATTTTGCCAAGCTCGCGGCTTTCTATCTCATCTACCGGGCTATTCTTGTAACCGGCCTCAAAGAACCCTTTGATCTCATATTCAGAGACCTCAAGCAGGCTGAAGAAGCGCTTCAAAAAGTCAACGAAACTCTGGCGGAACAAGTCAGGGCGCGTACCGCCGACCTCTCGCGGACCAACGTGGAACTGGTGGAGGAGGTAGCCGAACGCATTCAGGTGGAGGAGACACTTCATCTTCAGGCGGTCGAGCTTGAAGAGGAGGTAGCGGAACGGCAAATGGCACAGGAGAGTCTTGAGGAAAAGGCTCTTCTGCTGGAAGAGGAGATTGAAAAGCGCCAAAAGGCGCAGGACGAACTCGAACAACTGAATGTGAATCTTGAACAGCGGGTGCGGGAACGGACCGCCGAGCTGGAGGAGAAGAACCGGGAGCTGGAGCACTTCAATAAACTTTTTGTCAATCGGGAACTGCGGATGGTGGAGTTGAAGGAGAGGATCAGGGAGCTGGAGAAGAAAATCGATCGATAGGAGGAGTGTCATCATGGGGTGGTATGGAAATATGAAAATAAGAGACAAGCTGATTTCCGGATATGCAGTTGTAGTCCTCCTCAGTTGTATAATCGGATATTACGGCATAAACGGCATGAGCGATCTCAAGGTATTACTCGATGATACACATGACAACCTGATCCACTCGATCATAATCGCGACCGATGCCGACCATCATGCCCAGCAGCACAAACGCGAACTCCTGCACTATCTCCTTTCACCTGATAACAGCTCCCGTCAGGAGATTCTTGCCGGGCTCAAGCGTGAAGAAGCACAGATGAAAGAGTCGTTGAACGAACTTGAAAAGATGCAACTTCTGCCAAAGGAGAAGCAACTCCTCTCATCAATCCGGGTTGCATGGGGTTCGTACCAGGAGGCGGCTGGACATGCGATGGCTGTTGCGGATGAGAAAAAAACCGGCAATGTGTGGGAGATGGTGAAATTGCAGGTCACCCCGCTTTTCAAGGAGCTCGAAGCGCTCGACGGCCAGATGCGCTCGTTCAATGTTGATGAATCGGATGGACACTATGCCAACGGCGGACGGATATACAAACGGTTAAGCCTCAGGTTGACCGGGCTCTGCATCTTCGTTGCCCTGATATCTGTTGTGACAGCCCTATTTATTACGCGGAGCGTGACCGCGCCTTTAAGCAGAGGGATTGAGGTTGTCCAGTCACTTGCAACAAGAGGGGAGGAAAAGGCGAGCCTGACCGAGGCGATAGCAAATGGTGATCTAAGCCGGAACATATCAGAATCGGAACCACTCAAAATAAATGTCGCCAGCCTGACCAACGACGAGTCGGGAACGTTGCTAAGATCGCTTGTCAGTGTGAGTGAAACGCAAGGCATGCTTGATCGGGCCTTTGCAAGGATGACCGAATCGCTGCGGAGGAGCCGGGATGACGAACAGACGCGCGACTGGCTGAAAACCGGCCTCAATGAACTGAACTCACTGATGAGAGGGGACCAGAATACAGAGGAAATTGCAGACAAGGTGCTGACCTTTATGGCCGGTTATCTCGGGGCAGGCACGGGCGCCTTCTACAGGTATGACGACAAGGAGCAGGCCCTTCTGCTTATGGCGACATTCGCTTTTTCCCGGCGCAAAAACCTGAGTTACCGTTTCCGTCTTGGCGAAGAGCTTATCGGCCAGGCCGCCCTTGAGAAGAAGATAATCTGCCTTTCGAATATCCCGGCGGATTACCTCCAGATCGGTTCCGCCCTCGGCGAGTCCGTGCCTCAAAATATTGTCGCGCTGCCGCTCGTCCATAACGGACAGCTCGTGGCCGCTCTGGAACTCGGCACCTTCAAGCCGTTCAGCGATAGGGAACTCGATTTCCTGAATCAGGCAATGGAGGGTATCGCCATCGGGCTTGGGGTATCTCACTCCCGCCAGAGAATTAATGAGCTTCTTGAACAGACCCTGCAGCAGGCGGAGGAACTCAGGGTGCAGCAGGAAGAGCTGGAAACGACCAACGAAGAGCTTGAAGAGCGCGCCGAGATGCTCGATCGGCAGAAACGACAGATAGAGGTGAAGAACCGTGAGATCGAGGCCGCGAGCTCCGAAGTACTAATCAAGGCAACCGATCTTGAGAAGGTAAGCGCCTACAAGTCTGAATTTCTTGCCAACATGTCCCATGAACTCCGCACCCCGCTCAACAGCATGCTGATCCTCTCGGGTCTTCTAATGGAGAACAAGGAGGAAACTCTCACAGAGAGGCAGAGGGAATTTGCCGCGACGATAAACAGCGCGGGGATGGATCTGCTGAACCTGATCAATGACATTCTCGACCTTTCAAAGGTTGAGGCCGGGCGGCTTGAACTGATGTACGAAGATGCAGCTGTCGCCGGGCTTTGTGAGGACCTCGAAGAGATGTTCATGCAGCAGGCGGAACAGAAGGAGCTTGGTTTCAGCATAGTTGTCGAGGAGAGCGTACCTGAAACGATACGGATTGATGAGCAGCGAACCGAGCAGATTTTGAAAAACCTGCTCTCCAATGCTTTGAAGTTCACGGAAACCGGCTCGGTGCTCTTCACTATATCAGCGCCGGAGAGCACGGCAAATCCTTTGCGTGCGCCGGCGATAGCCTTTAGTGTCAGAGACACCGGCATCGGGATAGAGAAGGAGAAGCATGAACTGATTTTTCAAGCGTTCCAGCAGGTTGACGGCAGCACAAGCCGCAAGTTCGGCGGGACCGGATTGGGGCTCTCCATATCGATGCAACTTGCCAGACGCATGGGAGGGGACATTGTGCTTGAAAGCGAGAGAGGCCAGGGAAGCACGTTTACTCTCTATCTGCCGCGCGCCCGAAAATCCGCGGACGAACAGGCGATGGCGCCGGCCTTATCTAAAATGATGCCTGCCGGTAGAGACGCATTGCAATGCGACTCTACACCCCCTCTGCCTGATGACAGGGAGAGAGTTGTCAAGGGGGACAAAAGCATATTGATAATTGAGGACGACCTTAATTTTGCCAGGACTCTGATGGTCATAGTCAGGGAAAAAGGGTTCGGATGCATAGTGGCTGCCGACGGTCCCAGCGGCATTCATCTCGCCGACCTTTACTCACCGAGCGCTGTCATACTCGACGTGATGCTGCCCGGCATGGATGGCTGGAGCGTCATGCGGAGCCTCAAGGACAATCCTGCCACCCGTCATATTCCGGTACATTTCATTACCTGCCTTGATGAACGCCAGAAGGGTATGGAGATGGGCGCCGTGGGATTCTTAACAAAACCGGTCACTCCCGGCCAACTCGAAGAGGTATTCAGCACAATAGAAAAGAACGTTACAAAGAGCATGAGGCACTTGCTCATCATCGAGGACAACAAGGTCGAGGCTGAAAGCATAACCACTCTGCTTAAGGAGCGCACTCTTGAAATCAGCGTCGCCCGTAGCGGCGGCGAGGCCATCGATATCCTCGACCGGGAACAGATAGATTGCATTGTCCTTGATATGGGGCTGCCGGACATGCCGGGATTCGATCTTCTGGAACATATCCACCGGAGTGCGAAACTCCGCGCCATCCCGGTCATCATACACACCGGATGCGACCTTTCACATGAAGATGAGTTGAAGCTGCAGCATTACGCAAAGAGCATCATCATCAAAGGAGCCAAAGGACCGGAACGTCTACTGAACGAGGTCACTCTCTTTCTTCATCTTGTGGAGAGAGACCTCCCCCGCGAAAAGCAGAGGATGATCCGCGCAGCGCTTGACAAGGAGGCAATGCTAGATGGCAGGAAAGTGCTGCTGGTGGATGACGACATGCGCAATATTTTTTCGATCTCAAGCGTGCTGAACGATAAAAACATGATCGTGATAGAGGCGGAGAACGGCAGGGAGGCATTGGCCAAAATAGGAGAGCATCCCGATGTAAATATTGTGCTTATGGATATCATGATGCCCGAAATGGACGGCTACGAGGCGATAGGAGCTATCCGCAGCGATCCGCGCTTCAAGAGTATTCCGGTCATAGCCATGACGGCCAAGGCGATGCCGGGCGACCAGGAAAAATGCATTCAGGCCGGGGCCAATGACTACATATCCAAACCGATTGATATTGAAAAACTTCTGTCGCTTCTCAGGGTCTGGCTTTATCGGCAGGAGCAGGAATTTACCTCCCCTCCCTTGACGGGAGGGGATTGAGGGGTGGGTGAAGCTGCCACGGAGTCAAAATTGGCAAATACCCCCACCCCCTAACCCCCTCCCGCAAGGGGAGGGGGGATACCAAGGAGCAACGGTAATGACTGATACAGACAAGATTCCGGTTCTGCTGGTTGATGACAGGCCGGAGAACCTGACCGCGCTGGAAGGGCTTCTGGAAAGCATGTGGATTGATATATTCAAGGCGACATCGGGGAACGAAGCGCTGAGCCTCTCGCTGAAGCATGATTTTGCACTGGTGCTGATGGATGTCCGCATGCCGGATATGGATGGCTTTGAGACAGCCGAGCTGATGAGGGCGCATCCTAAAACCATCCGTCTGCCGATCATATTCGTATCTGCCGTAATGAAGGACACGAAACATCAATTCAAGGGGTATGAGACCGGGGCGTTCGACTATCTGTTGAAACCGATCGATCCGATTATCCTTCGAAGCAAGGTCAGAGTCTTCTGCGACCTGTATCAACAGCGTCAAATGCTGGAGCTGCACGAGCAGCAGCTTGAAGCGGTTATCAGCGAGCGCACGACCGAACTGAATTCAACATTGGATAATCTGCGTGAGAGCGAGAAACGTTTCCGTGATCTCCTGGCGTCGGTTACGAGCTACATGTACACGGTTGTCATGGATGACGGCAGAGCCCTCTCAACACTGCACGGCGCTGGATGTCTGGCCGTTACCGGTTTTTCGGCCGGGGAGTACGCAGCCAACCCTGACCTCTGGTACCGGATGATACATCAAGATGACCGGCAGGCGGTCCTCGATGCTGCCCAACGGGTGTTATCTTCTAAAACCGCTGATACTTTTGAGCACAGAATTCAGCACAAGGACGGCTCGATCCGTTGGGTGCAGACCACGCTTGTTCCCCGCGTCGCACCTGATGGAGAGCTTCTTTCATACGACGGCGTTATAACCGATATAACGGAGCGCAAGCGGGCGGAGGAGAAAATACTCGGATTAAATGAAGAACTTGAGCAGAGGGTCAGAGAACGCACAAAAGAGCTTGAACGGAGAAATTACGAGCTTGAGCAGATGAACAAGGTATTTGTCGGCAGGGAGCTCCGGATGGTCGAGCTGAAGGAGCGGATCAAGGTGTTGGAGGAGAAGCCGACATGACCGGGAGAAAGCGGACGGAGGAAGTGTTAAAAGAACAATATTCCATATTGCGCAGCATCATTGACAGTGCCAATGCACTGATATTTTCCGTTGACCGGCAATACCGTTACACGAGTTTCAACAAGGGACACGCAGCCGTAATGAAAGCGCTTTACGGAGCGGAGATCGAACTGGGGCGCTCTCTGTACGACTATATGACAGTGCCGGAGGACCGGGAGACATCAAGGCGCAACATTGATCGGGCTTTGGCCGGAGAACAACTGGTGGAGGAGGCCTATTCGGGAGAGGCACTTAGATTGCGGCAGTATTTTCAAGTGTCACACAGCCCGATAATGAATGAAAACGGAGATGTTATCGGCGTTGCGGTGCTCGCCCAGGATATGACCGAACGCAAGAGGGTCGAATTGGAGATCCTTGATAGACAGCAACGGCTTTCAGAACTCACTGACATGAACACTGTTTTTGAATGCCTTGATTCCGGAGCCAGGGAAAATATGACCAAGGAATGCGCCGGCGAGGAACCGGTGACTCCCAAACGTGCGAAATCGGCGGGAACGTCCTGTTTTTGCGCTGGCACCTCACACTTCACGACAAAGGGGTTTCCTCCCGCTTCCGCAGCCTCTTACTGGCAGATCGCTCCGGCGCTTACCAAACGCGAGAAGGAAGTACTGAAACTCACCGCCGAGGGAAATAACACAAAGGAGTGCGCCTTCAAGCTTGGAGTCAGCACCAAGATGATCGAGACACATCGCAAGCATATCAAGAAAAAACTTGAACTGAAGAACATCGCACAACTCGTCACCTACGCAGCGCGCGCCGGCCTGATCTCAATCGAGTAAAGCAAGATCAGGTCGAAGGCTGAAGACTGAAAGATCAGGTTGAAGGTCGAAGGCTGAAGGGTAAAACCTGCCCTCATCCTTCAGCCCTCATCCTTCAGCCCTCATCCTTCAGCCCTCAGCCCTCAGCCTTCAGCCCTCAGCCTTCAGCCCTCAACCTTTGATAGGGTTTCCCCTACCCCTTACATTCCGAGAAAGACATCATTGACAACCTCTTATACTGCGATAAGCTTTGTCGAGTTATGCATGTTGTAAACGATATGATCCAAAGGTTCTGATCCTGGATCAAGAAGTCATCAGCAACTTGGAAATCGACGCACTTATGCTGTTTATCAGGGTTAGGAGTAATACAATGCCTGATCGAGGGAAAATTTCCGTTCTGTTGGTCGAAGATGGTTCCGAGAATCTGAACTGGGTCGAGGAGCATCTGTTGTGTCTCGGTGTCGATCTCTTCTGGGCCGCTTCAGGTTGCGAAGCGATGACTCTTGTATGTGAAAACGATTTTGGCATGGCGTTGCTCGGGGTTAGCACATTGAATGACGGTATCGAAACAGCAGCCATGATTCATTCCAATCCGATAACCCGCCATCTGCCGATTATTTTCGTATGCAACGGGCCACTGGAGCTGTCTCTCCCCTTTCAAGTAATCGGGCACGGTATTGTGGATTACCTGACAAAACCGATAGACCCTGTACTCCTGCAAAACAAGGTGCAACTTTTTCGTGAGCTTTACCATCAGCGCAAGGCAATCGCCCAACATAACGAAGAGCAGATCGAAACGCACCAGCAGCTGCAAAAGAGCCGGGAACGGTACATCCGCCTCCTGGAATCGGTGACGAGCTATCTCTACAGCGTAGCGATACATGAAGGCGAGCCGGTGGCAACCGTCCATGGAGCGGGGTGCGAAGCGGTGACCGGTTTTTCACCGGAGGAGTATGACGACGACCCAGAACTCTGGTTCAGAATGATCCCCGACGAGGACCGCCCTTTAGTGCTTGACGTGGCGGAGCGGATTCTGAAAGCACCCTCGCCTCTTACGATCGAACATCGCATCAACCATAAGGATGGTCGTATCCACTGGGTGAGAAATACTCTGGTGCCTCATTTCGACCTGGAAGGGAGACTTTTCAGCTATGACGGCGTCATTATCGACATCACCGAGCGCAACCATGCGGAGAGAAGACTGGCCAAATCGGTTTCGCTGCTGGAAGCCACTCTGGAATCGACAGCCGACGGGATACTTGTCGTCGATACGGAAGGGGGAGTTGCCAGTTACAACAGAAAATATCTCTCCCTCTGGAATATAACGGAAGAGATTGCCGCGGAGAGAAACAGCAGGATTGCTCACGAACTGGGGCAGCTTAAGGATCCGGAGCCTCTTGCGGAAAAGCTCGGCTATATGTATTCGCATCCGGAAGCAGAAAATTCCGAACTGGTTGAGCTTGCCGACGGACGGCTGTTCGAGATCTATTCCAAGCCCCAGATAATGGGAGATGAGATAGTCGGAAGGGTCTGGAGCTTCCGGGATGTCACCGAACGGAGACAACTTGAGGAGCAGTTGCGCCAGGCGCAGAAGATGGAGGCCGTCGGCCGGTTCTCCGGCGGGATCGCCCACGACTTCAATAATATTCTCACTCTGATCATAGGATACGGCCTGCAGCTGAGGGAGAGTTTCAAAGAGGATGATCCTGAGCGGGAGTATATAGATCAGGTGCTTGCCGCCGCCGAACGGGCGGCCAATCTTACCCGCAGCCTGCTGGTCTTCAGCAGGAAAGAGGTCATGACCCCCCGGATTGTGGATTTGAACGAAATCACCCGCGATGTCGAGAAATTCCTCAGGAGAATGATAGGAGAGGATGTTCAATTAAGAACCGGCTATACGCCTGATCGTCTGAGGGTATTCGCCGATAGCGGCCAACTGGAGCAGGTATTGATGAATCTGGCAACCAATGCCAGGGACGCGATGCCGGACGGAGGAAGCCTGGCCATTAAAACGGAGATTCAGGAGCTGGACGACGAATATGTTCAGGCGCAGGGTCATGGGGAAGCAGGGGATTACGCATACCTGTCGGTTTCGGATAACGGCGCCGGGATGGACGCAAAAACTCTGAGCAGGATTTTCGAACCCTTTTTTACCACCAAGGATATTGGAAAAGGAACCGGGCTCGGACTTTCGATAGTCTACGGAATCATCCGGCAGCATAACGGATTTATCGACGTTCAGAGCGAACCGGGCGCCGGAACCACCTTCAATATTCTGATACCTCTTGTCAAAGGGGAATCTCAGGGCGACAGCAGGGAACCGGTACGAAAACCGGCCGGGGGGATTGAAACCATTCTTGTGGCGGAGGATGACCCATTGATACGCATCATGGTCGAGTCGAATCTCCGCCGTTACGGTTACGAGGTGCTGATGGCGGAAGATGGAGCCGCCGCAGTAGAAATCTACCTGAGAGACAGCGAACGTATCGATCTTGTTCTACTGGACATGCTTATGCCGGGGAAGAGCGGATGGAATGTGTATGAGGAGATGAAAAACATTCGGCCCGATGTAAAAGCGCTTTTCATGAGCGGCTACAGCCCCGACCTCCTCCGGTGCAAGGGATTTTGCCCGGAAGAGGTGGAACTCCTTACGAAGCCGTTCAAAACGGATGATCTCGCCCGCAAAGTGAGGGATATCCTCGATAAATAGGATAATCTCGTTAATGAATATGATTTCTGTCTGAGGAGCCCATAAAACAGCTTCCAACTTACTAAAGGAGGAATGGAATCATGAAACTGGAAGAGATTAAATCAATCGCGCAACGGCACAGCATCAAGGTAAGCAAGTTGAAAAAGTCCGAACTGGTGCGGGCCATCCAGATGGCCGAAGGGAACGAGCAATGTTTTGAGGCCGGCAAGTCCGCGACATGCGGTCAAAACGGCTGCAGTTGGAGAGAGATATGTTCTTAGGACATATCAAATTCAAAATAAGTCATTAGTGTCGGGTTTGGTCTTTGCGTTAAGCCTCCCCTCCCTTGACGGGAGGGGGGAGTTTTAGGCAATGGCAAGAACCAAACCGGACAATACTGAATAACAATGAAAAAGGAGGATTTGCCATGCAGTGGTTCAATAACATGAAGATCGGCACGAGGCTGGGGGCGGTGTTCGGAGTTGTGCTTTTTCTTTTGCTCGCAGTCGCAGCCGCGGGATACTGGGGGATGCGAGTTATTGACGAGGAGGTCGTCAATGATCTGGAGAGCGACGGTGTAATAGCCCAGCATGCCGGACGCGCACGTGCCAATATCCTGGGGCTGCGCCGTTTTGAAAAGGATGTGTTCATTAATATCGCGGCCATGGAGAAGGTTGAGAATTACCACAAGGAGTGGAACGATGAAAAGGTGAGCGTCGAAGAACGTGTCAAGAGCCTCGAGAAGGTCGCTACCGATCAGAAAGACAAAGAGCAGATCAAGCTTATAAAGGATAATCTGGCACTCTATGCCGCAGGGTTCAACAAGGTCTACGGGATGATCCGCGACGGGAGAGTGAAGACGACCGCCGAGGCTAACGCCGCCATTGCCGAGTTTAAGGACGAAACCCACAAGATGGAGAAGGTGGCCGCAGAATTCGCCGCGGATGGATATAAGCGGCTGGACCATATCAAAGAGCTGATAGATATGAAGATGAAACAATCGTTGCAGGTCATGATTCCGATTGTGGTGATAGCCTTTATTATCGGCATTGTGGCTGCTCTTCTGATCACACGGAGCATCAGAAAACCGGTTAACGAAGGGGTGGCGGTTGCCAATGCGCTTGCGGCAGGCGATTTGACCGTGTCGATCGAGGTCACCAGCAAGGATGAGATCGGGCAACTGATGGGAGCTCTCAAAAACATGGTGGAGAAACTCAAACAGGTCGTAGGTGACGTGATAAGCGCCACCGAGAACGTAGCCTCCGGCAGCCAGCAACTATCAAGCACGGCTCAGCAGATGTCGCAGGGGGCGACCGAGCAGGCGGCCAGTGCCGAGGAAGTTTCATCCAGCATGGAAGAGATGGCCTCCAGTATCCGTCAGAACACCGATAACGCGATGCAGACTGAAAAGATATCCGTCAAGAGTTCCGTCGATGCAAAGGATGGTGGCAAGGCGGTGGTTGAAACAGTCGCCGCGATGAAGGAGATCGCCACCAAGATCAGCATCATCGAAGAGATCGCCCGCCAGACCAATCTGCTGGCGTTGAACGCCGCCATTGAGGCGGCCCGTGCCGGTGAACATGGCAAGGGGTTTGCGGTGGTAGCCTCTGAGGTCCGTAAACTGGCCGAACGGAGTCAATCGGCCGCTGGAGAGATATCCGGCCTTTCGACTCGTAGCGTTGCAATAGCCGAACAGGCCGGCGAAATGCTGACCAGGATGGTGCCGGACATCCAGCGCACCGCCGAACTCGTGCAAGAAATCAGCGCCTCCAGCAAGGAACAGGATACCGGCGCCGAGCAGATCAACAAGGCGATCCAGCAGCTGGACACGGTCATCCAGCAGAACGCCTCGGCCAGCGAGGAGATGGCATCCACCTCCGAAGAGCTCGCCAGTCAGGCCGATCTGTTGAAAGAGTCGATCAGCTTCTTCCGGATCGACGGCAGCGGCTCCCGCCAGCCTCCCCGGACAGTACGCGTGCAGCAACAGAAGGCGCAGGTTGCCCACATAGGTCACAAGGCGGAAAAAGTTCCTGCCAAGAAAGGCGGCGGAGTTCACCTGCATTTGGGAGATAAGAGCGGCGCTGACAAGCTTGACGATGAATTTGAAAAATATTAGGAGGGGGCCATGAGCGTCTCGACAATAACGGAAACGACCCAGTACCTGACATTCAAGCTGGCCGACGAGATCTTCGCCCTCGACGTGGCCAAGGTGCGGGAGATACTGGAATACAGTTCTGTAACCAAGGTGCCGCAAACCCCGGAGTTCATGCGTGGCGTCATCAATCTGCGGGGAAGCGTCGTGCCGGTAATAGATCTTCGCCTGAAATTCGGCATGACCGCAACAGAACAGACCGTAAACACCTGCATCATCGTTACGGAGGTGGGTATGGACGGTGAAACGATACAACTGGGTGCACTGGCCGACTCGGTGCAGGAGGTGGACGAGATGGAACCGGGGCAGATCGAGGCAGCGCCCCATATCGGCACGCGACTCAACACCGACTTCATCAAGGGGATGGGTAAAAAGGACAATAGCTTCGTGATGATACTGGATATCGACAGGGTGTTCAGTTCTGGAGATCTGGAGGCGTTGACAGGGGCTGCGTAGAAGGCTAACCCCTCCCAGCCTCCCCTTAACTAAGGGGAGGGGCGTTTTTCTCCCCCTCTTAAGATAAGAGGGGGTTGGGGGGAGTTATGATTGCAGGTTCAAAAGCCATTTAACAGAAAATCACTCCGGAGGAAATAATGAAAAGAATTCTATCGGCAGTTGTCACCATCTTCTGCTTCTCGCTCACGTTGCCGGCATTTGCCGCCCACCCTCTTGCCACCGACGATGCAGGCACCAACGGCAAGATGAAGTTTCAGGTGGAGACCAGCGCCGAATTCGCCTGGGACAAGCAGGACAATACCAAATCAAACAGCCAGACGATCAATCTCGCCGTCAGCGCCGGTTTACTGGACTCTCTCGATCTCTCACTCGCATACCCGTATACCTGGCAACAGGAAAAGGATAACGGTGTAACAGTCATTGACAACAGCGGCCTGAACGATCTTTCCATGGCCCTCAAATGGCGCTTTCTCGAACTTGGACCGGCCAGTTTTGCCATCAAGCCTGCCATAACCTTCCCCACCGGCAATTACGACCGTGGACTTGGCGCCGGTCGCCCTGCCTACGGCGTCACCCTGATCTCGACAGTCGAGTTCAAACCGGTCGCCATCCATGCCAATGTCGGTTACACCCTCCAAAAATACAACGATGCAGACAAGGATGCCGGTCGCGAGGATCTTTGGAACCTTTCCCTGGCCGGTGCTGTCGAGGTAATGAAAGGCTTGCAGCTTGTGGCCGAGATAGGCGCCGCCTCCAACGCCGATATGGCCGGCAGGGTCTGGCCGGTATTCATTGCCGGCGGGGTGATTTACTCGGCGTTTGACTATATGGATCTTTCATTGGGAGTGAAGGGTGCCTTGAACGCTCCCGAAACCGACATAGCGCTGTTGACCGGGCTCACTTTTAAATTCCCGTAACCGGTACCTTGTAACTCTTATTTATTCGCGGCTAACCCCTCTAAATCTCCCTTTAGGCCCCAGAGGGGGAGTGAGGGGGGTTAGATTTAGATGTTACCTGATACTGGTTTCCATCCGGAGATTGCCATGACACAGTCGGAAATACTATTGGAAGTGGGCACAAACGAACTTGAAATACTGGAGTTTTTTATCGATGAAGAGAGTTCATCCGGGGGATGCGAGCGGGTCTATTTCGGGATGAACGTCGCCAAGGTCATGCAGGTGATCGAGAATCCTGACCTCGCCCAATGCGATTATGCGCAGCATCCGTCGTTTTTGGGGGTCATCCCGCTTCGTGAGCATATTCTGCCGATAATCGACCTGAGCGTCTGGCTGGGCATGGATAGGTTGAACAGCGATTTCGATCTGATCATCGCCACCGAATTCAGCCAGGCGATCAACGGCTTCCTGGTCTCCGGCGTTACGGAGATTCTCCGGGTCGGATGGGACCAGGTCAAGCCTCCGGGCACGTTTTTGTCAAAGTTCGCCAAGGCCGCCATCATCGGCACTGTAGAGCGTAACGGCCGGTTCATCCAACTCCTCGACATGGAGAGTATCCTTACCGACCTCGATCCAAATACCATGCGGGATGCCGGATTTAGCGGAGTGCATGCCAAACGGTGCTATCCCGCACTTGTTGCCGACGACTCCCAGACCATACTTGAAATGGTCACCCGGAATCTGAAGGCAGCCAACTTCAAACCATTCACAGTCACCAACGGCCAGGAGGCATGGGATACGCTCTGCCGCCTGCGCGACCAGGCAGAGGCCGAAGGCGTGGATATTCACGACCTTCTGCGAATCGTGATCTCTGATATCGAGATGCCCATGCTCGACGGTTTCACTCTGACCAAGCGTATCAAGGAAGACCCGATATTGGGCAAAATCCCGGTAATCCTTTATTCATCCATCATCACCGACGAACTTCGCCACAAGGGGGAGTTCGTCAAGGCCGACGATCAGGTGTCAAAGCCTGAGCTGCACGAAATGGCGAAGCGGGCTATCGATCTTATTGAAGGGGCTGTATAGGCGGCGAAGATAAATCTATGAAAAGAATTGACCATGAATCACTTAAAACGTTTGCCGAGGAATCCTCTATCCGATTGGCCAGAATAGAGGACGATCTGGAACAGCTCATCAGCAAACGACCGGTAAACATGGAGCTGCTGCACCGTGTCTTCAGGGATACCCATTCCCTGAAAAGTGCGGCAAATCTACTTTCGCTCGGGCCGGTGGAGCAGATCGCCCATAAACTCGAAGACATACTGGACTCCGTCCGTAGCGGCTGGGATAAGCCCGATGAACAACTCATAGATATCCTGAGCGCCGGTTACGCACGGATCGGGCAACTTTTGAAAAACCCGCACGTTTTGCCGTTGATAGACGTTGACAAGGAAATAGCGGCCATTGACGCCACTCTGCTTGCCCGCCGGACTTCAGATAGAGGATAGATTATGACAGTCACCAAATCATCAGCAACATCATACCTGAACGGAAATTGGACCATTGCCGGGATCGTGCAACAGGTGCCGCGTCTGCCGGAATTAAAGCTCAATGACAACCGGACCGACTCAACAATTGCCATTGATTGCAGCGGCATTGAAGAAATAGACATGAACGGTTTTGAGCTGCTTCACGTATGGCTTAACTGCATCAAGCTGCGAGGGTTGCGCGCCGAGCTGGTCAATATGTCTGACAGCATGCGTGACGCTCAGAAGCGGATGGGAATCAAACAACCATTTGAAGGGGCGACGAGGTGAGATGGCAGGTATTCAGAATGCCGATTCGACCGGGAAGCATCAGCTACAGATGGGAATTAAACGAAAAGGAGGATTGGAATCATGAAACTGGAAGAGATTAAAGAATTGGCGCAACAGCACAACATCAAGGTGAGCAAGATGAAGAAAGCCGAACTGGTACGGGCCATCCAGAAGGCCGAGGGGAGTGAGCAATGCTTTGAAGCCGGCAAGTCCGCGACATGCGGTCAAAGCGGCTGCAGCTGGATAGAAATCTGTTCTTAGTCCTACTCTGACATTTTAATCTCTCCCCCTCCCCAACCCTCCCCTTTAGGCCCTTTGGGTCCGCAAGGAGGGAGGTTCGGAGGGAGGGTAGATGCGAAAGGGTAAGAGTTGCACCTTGCCTTTACCAGCAATCAAAAAGGAGGATTTGCCATGCAGTGGTTTAATAACATGAAAATCGGAAAGAGAATGACGCTTGGATTCGGCTTGCTGTTGGTGATCATGGTGGCTCTGATATGGGAAGGCAACAGCGGGATGTCCGATATCAATAAAAACCTGACGAGGATTGTCACCGTCAATAACGTCCGTGTTGATCTATTGAGTGATGTAAACAACAACATGAATCAGATATTTATCAATCTCAGGAATATCGTTGTCACCAACATTCCCGAGAAGCAGAAAGAGTATCAGCAGCGGATTGAAAAGGCTCGTGAAGACTATAATACGAAATTTAAAAAAATGGAGGAGATGACCGCCAAGGATGACAAGAAAGCGCATGAGAATATCGCCAGGATTAAAGAAGCGATTGCGGCAGTCGGGCCGCTCAATAATCGCGTCATTGAATTGGCCATGGCCAATAAGGATGCCGATGCTGCCGCGTTGCTCAGCAAAGAGGCGGCGCCTGCCGGACGCAAAGTCAGTGATGAAATCGATAAGTTGATCGACCACAATGCTGAACGAAACAAGGTGCGCTTCGAAGAATCGGTCAAGGAATTCGAATCCTCACGCAATACGATGATCGGACTCGGATTGGCAGCCATACTGATATCTATCTTTACGGCGTTTTTCCTTACCCGCGGAATAACCCGCCCCATCAACGAGGCATTGGGCGTCGCCAACTCGCTGGCCCAGGGGGATCTGACCATCTCGGTTGTATCGAACTCGAAGGACGAAACCGGTCAGATGATGGCAGCCCTCAGTCAAATGGTCGATAAACTCAAACAGGTGGTAGGCGATGTGATAAGCGCCACCGATAATGTGGCATCAGGCAGCCAGCAGCTCTCTGCCACGGCCCAGCAGCTCTCCCAGGGGGCCACCGAGCAGGCGGCATCAGCCGAGGAAGTCTCCAGCTCTATGGAAGAGATGTCCTCCAGCATCAAGCAGAATGCCGACAACTCCACCCAGACCGAGAAGATCTCCGTCAAGAGCGCTTCCGACGCCAAAGAGGGTGGCAAGGCTGTAAACGAGACCGTCTCCGCCATGAAGGAGATTGCCACCAAAATTTCTATCATTGAGGAGATCGCCCGCCAGACCAACCTGCTGGCTCTGAACGCCGCTATTGAAGCTGCCCGGGCTGGAGAGCACGGTAAGGGATTTGCGGTGGTCGCCTCCGAGGTAAGGAAGCTGGCCGAACGCTCCCAGTCAGCGGCCGGTGAGATATCAAGCCTTTCCACACGCAGTGTGGCAATTGCCGAACAGGCGGGTGAAATGCTGACCAGGATGGTCCCGGACATCCAGCGGACTGCGGAACTGGTGCAGGAGATCAGCGCCTCCAGCCGCGAACAGGATACCGGCGCCGAACAGATCAGCAAGGCCATCCAGCAATTGGACACGGTCATCCAGCAGAACGCCTCGGCCAGCGAGGAGATGGCATCCACCTCGGAGGAACTTTCCGGTCAAGCCGAGCAACTGAAGGATACCATTTCGTTCTTCCGCATCGACAGCAGCGGCTCCAGCCAATCTGCCCGCGCCGTACGAGTGCAGCAACAGAAGGCGCAGGTTGCCCACATAGGTCACAAGGCGGAAAAAACGCCTCCAAAGAAGGGGGGCGGCAAAGGTGTACAGATCCAGTTGGGAGAAAAATCCGGCGCAGATCATCTGGATGAGGAATTCGAAAAGTACTAGGAGGAGGCCATGAGCGTCTCGACAATAACTGAAACAACCCAGTACCTGACCTTCAAACTCGACGAGGAGGTTTTTGCCCTCGATGTGACCAAGGTCAAAGAGATTCTGGAATACACAACCGTCACCAAGGTGCCGCAGACCCCCGACTTCATGCGGGGTGTCATCAACCTGCGCGGAAGCGTCGTGCCTGTGATAGACCTGCGACTTAAGTTCGGGATGAGCGCAACCGAGCAAACCATCAACACCTGCATCATAGTGACAGAGGTGGATATGGAGGGTGAAACCATTCTGCTCGGCACGCTGGCAGATTCGGTCCAGGAGGTGAACGATATGGAGCCGGACCAGATCGAGGCCGCACCCCATATCGGCACGCGACTCAACACGGACTTCATCAAGGGGATGGGTAAAAAAGACAATACTTTTGTGATGATACTGGATATCGACAGAGTGTTCAGTTCGGGAGATCTGGCAAGCATAAAAGAGAGCGCTCCGCCTGCTTGAAATAATAAGTATCTACTCAGGTATTAAGGCTGAAGGCAGAAGTTTAATGCCGTAAATATTTTGAGTTTGCTTGTGGCTGAGATCGGCGCCTCCTCAAACGGCGATATGGCCGGGAGGGTCTGTTGGAGATCAGTATCCCAAAGAGTGAAGCAGCGAAGCAGAAGAGACGAATAATTAGCCAGGAACAGGCGGCAACAGAGATGATTCATGAGTCGTATATGAATGCGATGGTTCTTGAATGTGCCGGTGAAAGGCTTAAAGCCATGAAGCTGCCGGTTCCGGTCGCCGGTGAAGGAGAGCTGCTGATCAAGGTGCAGGCATGCGGTATCTGTCGCACAGACCTCCATGTTGTTGACGGTGATTTGAGCGAGCCGAAGCTTCCATTGATACCGGGACATCAGATCATAGGAGCGGTGGAAAGCGTTGGGAAAGGTGTCGGCGGCTTTCACCCCGGAGATATGGTTGGGGTGCCGTGGCTTGGCGGGACGTGCGGCATATGCAGACACTGCCTGTCCGACCGGGAAAATCTCTGTGATGCGGCGATATTTACAGGGTACCAGCGTAATGGCGGGTTTGCCGAATACTGCACCGCCAACGCCCGCTTCTGCTTCAGTATTCCGGATCTATATTCAGCCACTCAGGCGGCGCCTCTGTTGTGTGCCGGGCTGATCGGCTACCGTTCACTCAGTATGGCCGGAGATGGAAAGCATCTCGGTATTTATGGTTTTGGCGCAGCTGCGCATATTGTAACCCAGGTTGCGCTCTTTGAAGGGCGCGAGATCTATGCCTTTACCCGGCAAGGGGATGAAGCCGGGCAACGTTTCGCACTGGAGATAGGAGCCTGCTGGGTTGGTGCGGCAACGGAACGGCCTCCGGTCGAGCTGGATGCGGCTATAATATTCGCCCCGGCCGGCGAATTGGTGCCGCTGGCATTGCGCGCGATCGGCAAGGGTGGCGTTGTGGTCTGCGGCGGCATTTATATGAGCCAGATTCCCGGTTTTCCATATGAACTTTTGTGGGGAGAGCGAAAGCTTGTTTCAGTCGCTAATCTGACCCGACTCGACGGCGAGGAATTTCTGGAACTTGCTCCGAGGATACCGGTAGTGACGAAAGTAGAAGTATTCCCGCTGGAACAGGCCAACGAAGCGCTGGCAGCCCTGCGGACGGGCAGAATCAGGGGAGCAGGGGTTCTGGTGCCATAAAATCACGGGGGAGGCACATTGAGATGGCAACTACAATTTGGAAAACCGAAGAAAAAGGGCAACGTACTCCACGCAGTCTGGACGCCTACCAGAGTAAGGGAGGGGTTGGCGGTGCGGTTCATTGCGAATGCGGCGCGGTATTCAGCAATAAACGCTGGCGCCTAGAAAAAAGCAGCGCACAGCCAAAGGGAGAGCGGCGGGCTCTCTGTCCGGCCTGCCGCCGGATTGCGGACCGGAATCCGGCCGGCATAGTTTCCCTGAAGGGGAGTTTCTTTGCAGCTCACGGGGTCGAAATTGACAATCTGATCAAACATACGGCAGAAGCCGCAGCCATGAGGAATCCGCTGGGCAGAATTATGGATATCAACAGGGGGAAAGAAGGTGTCACCATTACCACTACAGACGCGAAGCTGGCTCAGAAAATCGGACGGGAGGTTTTTAAATCGCACGGTGGCGAACTGCACTATATCTGGAGCCATGACGAGAACCCTGTAAGAGTGGCATGGTCACGCTAGCTGGCATCAGATGAGGATGCCGGGAACAGCGGCAACGGAGCCTGGGCAGAACCCGTTGTGGATACTGTCGGAGCTGGTAGCATCGCCACTATCACGAGTCTCATTATCTGCCTCCAACGTTGAAATATCAGGTCAAAAACGGCGTTGTCTCCAAAACCGGATATAGATCGCCAGATTGAGGAGCAGCGCCGAAAGACCGAACAGAAGCTGGGTGTGACGGGTCAAACCGAGAGGATAGAGTATAGGTTCAAGGTATCGTTCTATAAAGGTAACGCCGTAGCCGTCCCCTCCAGCGCTACGGCGGAGATAATTTTCCAGATAGGTGAGCGGGCATATCCAGCCACCCAGTTCTATGATTGCTCCCCAAAGTGCAGCCGGAAGATGAAACCATGCCAGGCGCCTCCAGCGCAGAACCGCCACCCCGCCCAAGAGTACGAAGAGCACAAAGGCGGCATGTAGGAAAACTACCATGTCAGCCCAAATATGATGGCGCATTCTGTAGCTCCGGTAATTCCTTGCGGGAATATACTCTCCTCTTGGATTATAGCATGGGTTCCGCTTAACTCCTCTTTCGGTTGCTTTTTTCTGAAATCGGCTGTCGCAACTATACAGAGCCAAAACTGGGCTCCCTGAATAAATCGAACCTGAACAGATGGAACAGAATAATGCCCATTACTTGACGAGCGGAAAAAGGGTGGTAAACAATGACTGGAACATTAAGCATCGACAAGTCGTCTTACAGCAATTTCAAATCAAAGATGAAATCAAGGCGGCGAGGATTGAGGCGCCGAGGCGTACTGATCAGTACGCCCCGGTGCCGAAGACGAGCCAACGATGATAGCGCTTTGATTTGGAATTGGATTACACGAGGATAATCAGGGATGGGAGAATACGGATATGCACTTCCCAGACAACGTCTGTAGAAAAACGATCGCAATAGTTCTTGCAGAGTGGCATCCGGAACAGCCGGCTCCTCTGACAGTTCAGAGTTCTGAAAATACCAACTGGATTAAAACATGAACAGGCAGGGGAGCTTTTCAGGTTACTTCCGGCATGTCATCCCGATTTCCGCCCGGGAGTGGCGATCCCTCGGATTGATGAAATCTTCGCGCCTTGTCGATGAACGGCGGCTCCCTCCGATACTTTTTTATCGCCAACTGGCTTTAGCTCTCAACAAGGCGCATCAAGCAACTGCAGCGGCGGTATCCGCATCGCAGCTGAATCTGTTCGCAATCCTGCAGACGGTGTATCGATACATGATCGATATTCTTGTGGAAGATGCTAAAACCGGCGTTCTTGAACAGGCGCTTCGCCGGGTTGGGTACGATCCGGCGGGCGGTGAAGCCTTGCAATCGGTAGAGCGGTTTGTGGATTTGTTCCCGCCTGCCGAACTCCTCTCCGGCGATGAGAGTGCCGCCGTATGGCTGAAAGAAGAGAACTCCCGGCGGCGGGTGGCGCTGCGGGAAATGCTGCTGTTGCATATAGCCTCCGAAAACCCCGCTGTCCGGAGTTTTCGCGATATTATCGATGATCTGGAACTGGCACAATCATCTGCCTACAAGGTTATTTCGGTAAAAACGCACGCTGCACTGGCCAAAAGCCCCTTTGTGAAGCAGCTGGGATGCTCGCTGGGTGAGGCGCTCCGGGCTCCGATCCAGGCGGCGCCCGACTCGCTGGCAGATCAGATCCGATTCGTACGCGACACTTGGAGTTCCGTTTTGCCTCCTGAACTGCTTGCGGAAGTGGCAACGGCCTTAGATTTTCTTCTTGAAGAGGAGCGTGAGCGTGGCTGGGGGGGCGAACCGGGACCTCCTCCTGTGCTTGAATTCAGGCGTGCCGGACAGCCGGGGGGAGGAATGGGGTCTGCTCGCGGCGATTCGATAT
>JAQTRC010000149.1 GCA_028712665.1 Desulfuromonadaceae bacterium | reverse complement strand
TCGATCTCCAGCTTTTCGGCGGCATATCGATTTTCCTCCGCAGCGTACTTCTGGCGGTTTTTTTCATACATCTCGCGAACCTGCGAGTTCATTGATGTTCCTCGTTCGACAAGAATAGCGGCGCTCCTCTGCTGCTCGACGCGATAGAGATGCTCACGCATTACCTTGGACTGGTAGAAAGCCCATTGGTTGGATGACTGCTGTTGCGACAGCATCATATCTTTTGCGGCGTTGTTGCCTCCCAGAGAGGTAATCGCAAGCATAACCGCGAAAAGCGCTGTACAGAGAGCTACCCTCTTGGAAAAAGTATCTTTTATCTGTTCTTTAATTTCTTCGGGGTTGGGAAGTTCGATATCCGCCATGCAGAGGCTCCTCTTCAGTTATTTCTCTGCCGGTGCGACAGGTTTGGCTGTTCCGGGTTTATCCGGCTGCTTGATTTCCACCTTGCCGCCGGGGACCACCCTCATCTGGCCGTCGATTACCACCTGTTCACCAGGTTGGAGACCATTTTCTACGACCGTCATTCCCTGCAAAACCGAACTGGTGACAACCGGTCTTATTTCAGCGGTAGTATCAGGCTTTACCACAAAAACGAACTGCCCTTTCTGACCGGTCTGTACCGCCTGACTCGGAACAACCAGGGCATTTTTTTTCATCGCCAAGGTAATGGAGAGATTGACGAACTGCCCGGGCCAGAGCTGTTTACCGGCATTTTCGAAAACCCCCTTGAGGCGAATGGTTCCGGTGGCCGGATCAACTGTGTTATCGAAAAACGAGATGCTCCCCTTTTCGCGAGCAGCAGCTCTCCCCGGCACCTCGGCTTCAATTAAAACCTTTCCGGCGGCCATGTGCCGCTTTACTTCGGGCAACTGCTTCTCTGGAATTGTAAAGGTGACATTGATTGGAGTCAGCTTGTTGATAGTGACAAGCACCGTGTCATTGGCTTTGACGACATTGCCGCGATCGACGGCCAGAACGCCGAGGCGGCCACTGATAGGAGAGTTGATGCTGCAGTAGGCAAGCTGTTCACGCGCACTGTCTACCGAGGCCTGGTCAGCAGCCACATCGGCGGCTGCGGATTCGGCCCTCGTACGGTATCCTTCAGCCTGTTCCTGTGTAACGATTCCATCCTTGACCAGTTGCGAATATCGAATGTAATCCTTCGCGGCATTATCCATTATGACCCTGTCTCGAGCCAGCGTCGCTTCGGCCTTTCGTATTGCGGCCTTATAGGTGCGAGGATCAAGCTGAAACAGTAGAGCGCCCTTCTGCACTTCCTGACCTTCACGAAAAGCGACCCCGATCAACTCGCCACTGATCTGCGTCCTGACCGTGACACTCTCTGAGGCCTCCATTGTGCCGATCGCCATAAGCTGAACCGGCACATCCTGTTGAGAAACCTTTGCGGTCACAACCAGAGCCGGGGGACGACCCTTGGGGGCGGCGCCCTTTTTGGAGCAGCCAGTAGTCGCCAAAAAAAGCATTACACCGCATGTCAGCACTAATAAGCGTACTATCAAGGAACCGCTCTTATTCATCCTGCTCTCCGTCCAGTAACTTATATTCTGCTAAAGGGTCTGAGACTATACACTAACTCCAACTGCCGGCAAAATATTTTTTGTTCACGCCACAAAAACAAAACCCCTTGCTGCCAAGAGGTTTTGTTTGCATACATGAAATGTTTTGTTGTTATGCCATTTTGCTTTCAAGATGACGCCGGGCAGGCAAGGAGGAGGCGACGCAAAGGCAGATATAATAACGTCTGGGAGTCGGTGAAGCGGCCATCGAAGGCGCCGTTTGAATCAGGAATTGGATTCTTATTCACGTACATATATATCCATGTCCGACTCATGAACCATCCCCATGATGCGAGCGTACTCCGACTCTATCATCAGATAGTGGTTATGGGTCTCTTTGGCATTCTGTTCAAAGACCGCTTTAATTTGAACGTCATCCACCAATGAGGCCAGTTTATTAAGAGCCTCTTCGAGATTTTTCTCACGATCCATTGCGGCTTCCATCGCCTTCTGCTCGTTGAACTCTTCCAAAATAATACGCGCTATTGTAGAAACCCAGCTCGATTCATTATCGGGTGGGGTGTCCAGAAAAGCGTCCAGGGATGGGATATCCGTACCCTTGTAAATCTTGTAAAAATGCCCGGCGTGCTCCCGTTCTTCTTTTGCGAGGATTTCAAAGATCCGTTTGGCTTCGGGATCTTTCATCCACTGAGACCCCATCTGGTAAAAATTCATGGCGTTCTTCTCGGTCTGGATAGATTGTTTAACCGCCTCCTGAACATTTATACTCATGGCCAACCTCCTTTTCTGAAATCGATCTGTTTAAATAATACTATATTGGTCCTGTTTGTCAAGTTATTGCTGTCAATCTATTGCCGCCAAAGCGGTTGACAGTCATGCATTACGACGTGTAAAAAGATCGGATATTTATAGAACTAGGAGATCGCACCATGGCAGTTGAACCTAACAAGATAATTTACTCGATGATGCGGGTCAGCAAGTTTTACGACAAGAAGCCGGTCATTAAGGACATCTCCCTCTCATACTTCTACGGCGCCAAGATCGGCGTACTCGGTCTGAACGGCTCCGGCAAGTCTTCGTTGCTCCGCATCATGGCGGGTGTGGACAAGGAGTTCAACGGTCAGGCCGTCCTGTCGCAAGGCTACACGGTAGGTTACCTGGAGCAGGAGCCCCATCTGGACGACTCAAGAACTGTGAGACAGATCGTCGAGGAGGGTGTTCAGGAGACGGTTGATCTTCTGGCCGAGTTCAATGCAATTACCGACAAGTTTTCCGACCCTGACGCCGATTTTGAAAAACTGTGCGACCGGCAGGCGACACTGCAGGAGAAACTGGATCATATGGATGCCTGGGATCTGGACAGCCGCCTGGAAATGGCGATGGACGCCCTGCGCTGCCCGGACGGCGACACCCAGGTGAAGGTTCTCTCCGGCGGCGAAAAACGGCGAGTTGCGCTCTGCAGATTGCTGTTGAAAAAACCGGACATCCTGCTGCTGGACGAGCCGACCAATCACCTGGATGCCGAGACCGTGGCCTGGCTGGAGCATCACCTGCAGAGTTACCCCGGCACTGTCATCGCAGTTACTCATGACCGTTACTTCCTGGACAACGTGGCTGGCTGGATATTGGAGCTGGACCGGGGCGAAGGCATACCCTGGAAGGGTAACTATTCATCCTGGCTGGAGCAGAAGCAGAACCGTCTGGCTAATGAAGAAAAACAGGAGACCGATCGTCAGAAAACGCTCCAGCGCGAGCTGGAATGGATCAGGATGTCGCCCAAGGGGCGGCACGCCAAGTCCCAGGCCCGCATCGCCGCATACGAGGATATGGTGTCGCAGGAGAGCGAAAAGCATGCACGAGACCTGGAGATTTACATCCCCCCCGGACCGCGCCTCGGAGACATCGTCATCGAAGCCGACAATGTGGCAAAGGGGTATGGCGAGCGTCTGCTGGTGGAAGGAATGACCTTCCGACTGCCGCGCGGCGGCATCGTCGGCATCATCGGCCCAAACGGCGCCGGCAAGACGACCCTCTTCCGAATGATAACAGGGGAGGAACAGGCCGATGCAGGTTCATTCCGTATCGGAGAAACCGTGCAGTTGGCATATCTTGACCAGAGTAGAGATCTGCTTAATCCGGACAAGAGCATATGGGAAGAGATCTCGGAGGGTCAGGAAATGATCCAGCTCGGCAAGGTAGCTATCAACTCGCGGGCTTACGTGTCACGATTCAACTTCTCCGGCAGCGACCAGCAGAAGAAGGTCGGAACTCTCTCCGGAGGCGAGCGGAACCGCGTGCATCTGGCCAGGATGCTAAAAAGCGGCGCCAACGTGATCCTGCTTGATGAACCGACCAACGACCTTGATGTCAACACCATGAGGGCTCTGGAGGAGGCGCTGGAGAACTTTGCCGGATGCGCCGTGGTCATCTCCCACGACAGATGGTTTCTGGATCGCATCGCCACTCACATTCTGGCGTTTGAAGGGGATTCAAAAGCGATCTGGTTCGAGGGGAATTATTCGGAGTATGAGGAGGACCGCCGAAAGCGCCTGGGAGCGGCGGCTGATATCCCGCACCGCATCAAATACCGGCAGCTGACCAGGGGATAATCAACCGGGGTTCTCCATACTGGCCTTCATAAGTTCGGCAAAAGCCAGACGGGTTTCCGGATCGGTGATGGATGATGAATGTTCTTCTATCAATGCTTTCTGGCTTGAGGTCAGGCGCTTTTTGGGATGTTTCTCTTCCGCCGTTTCAGTTACTTGTGTGTCCACCCTTCCTGCTTTTAAAATTATTTCGCGAACTACCTCTGCTCCGAGTCGGTCGTTCAGTTTTTCCTTCATCATCCCGGTCATGAAACGGAGTTCCTGCATCCATGGCGCGCTGGACACCGCTACGGTCAAGGTGCCATTTATGATTCTGAGCGGTTGGGCACGGGCGGCAACGACAGCGCCGACCGCATCATTCCAGACCCGCCAGATTTCGGCGTCACGCAAACGTTCAGCCAGCCCCAGACTCTGCAGGCTTTCCTGCAGAAGCCCCGGCATTGATTGAGGGAAAGACATTCTAGTCCGTTTTGACATTCTGCTTTCTCCGGCGATTGACGTAGCCGCCCGCAATCTGGCCTGCTATCGCGCCTCCAAGAGTCAACGGGATATAATGCCAGCTAAGGCCCGCTTCTATCCGCAACAGAACAAGAAAAGGAATTGGAATGTGAACAAGCAGAAACCACATGAACGAATATTTTCGGAAATTTTGCCGTATGTAGCCACAAGGAACACTTACCATAAATGCCAAGATGACTAGACAGACCAGAATGATTAGACCTTGCAAGCACTACTCCTTTTCGGCATAGTAAGAAGTTGTAAACCGTTTGTCAATCGGCTTTATAGCAATCCAAAAGAAACAGCTGCCACGGATACCCAGCCATAAAGTATGCGCTTCTAAGCGAGGCACAGAGATAAACATTACAAATGGTTATAAAGAGATACCGGCTCTTTTGAATTCAACAATCACGTTTTTAACAAGCGACAGGAGCTATGCCAACTTTCTCTGTTGTTTCGCTTGGAAGCGCCTACTTTTGGCGGCGTTCTCCGGCCAAAATGCAGTTTACTCGGTTCGTTGCTTTATTGAGGTACCGTATATATGGAGAACCGTACTATGATTCAGGAAGGGCACCTGCTGGCGGTATTTAACTCTCCCCACAGGGTCATGAAAGCCGAAGACGTTCTTAAAGGGCTTGATCTTCAGGTTCTTTTGATTCCTGCG
>JAQTRC010000148.1 GCA_028712665.1 Desulfuromonadaceae bacterium | reverse complement strand
AAAATCCCTCCCGCCAACCGGCAAGATATGCTACAGTTGTGTAATTTTTCAAAAGGACAATTCATGCTGATCCCTATCAACTCCTCTTCTTTTCTACCTTGGCAGGATGGGGAACCTCCACCGCAGTGGGGCGATATATTTGGAAACGACCACCCTCTTGCACTGGAAATCGGTTGCGGTGTTGGTGATTTTGTGGTTCAGATGGCCGCGTTGCACCCCGGCTGGAATTTTATCGCGCTTGATTTCTACAATAAGGGTTGCCTCAAAACCTGCAAGCGTATCGATAAGGGAGGGCTTTCCAACGTTCGGGTTTTGAGGGTAGAGGCGCGAAGCTTCATTGAAGCGTGTATTCTGCCCGTGTCGCTGCGGGCGGTAATCATAAACTGTCCGGACCCGTGGCCAAAAATGCGTCACCGCAAGCGCCGCCTGGTCAATACCGCTTTTGTCAACAGACTTTCGAGTTTTATGCTGCCGGGGGCCGATTTCTATTTCGCTACGGATTTTGATGACTACGGTCTGGATGTGTCTGAATTCATGACGCGGCAAAAAGGTTTTGAGAATGCGCTGGGGGGCGACAGTTACCGCCACAGACTGGAAGGTTATCCCGTCTCAAAGTATATGCGGCGTTTTCTTGAAGAGGGGAAGCAGATTTATTATGTTCATTACAGGAGAAGCCATTGACTCTTAAGCGGCGAGTTGAAAACCAGGGGGAAACCATGGATGAAATAACTACGAGTAAGAGTTTCAACTTTTTCAGGCCGGAAGGCGCAACCATGCGGAGAGAGACCCGTGTTATAAAGTTGATCCTGGCGGGGTGGCTGATTGCAATAGTCGGTCTCCAGATCTTCGTATATCTGCTGGAGGTGAATTATTCCGAGCTTCTGCTCGAAGAGCTGACCTTTTTCAATCTGCCGGTCCATTTCTGGCTGACCGGCCAGTTCCTGCCTCTCTGGTTCATCATTCTCTGCGTGCTTTTCAATTTCTGGATGGATCGCAATGCCAGGAATGCCGGAAGCCTGGACGGTTCCATTCGTTTACGCACAAAACCGGCTGACTGGGAGGAATAGTTAAATGGCACACAGCACTGTACAGGCATTGCCTCTCGCCATCGTTGTCGCTCTTTTCGCGCTCTTTATCATTTCGGGGCTGCGCCACCACACCAGCAGACCATCAGAATACGGCCTTAGCGGGGTCTACACCGGACGGGTAGGCATCGGAGCCGCCATTGCCAGCAACTGGATGAGTGCAGCCAGTTTTCTCGGCCTGGCCGGCATGTTTTATTTGAAAGGGTATTTTGCCATGGCCTTTGTGGTGGGGTGGACCGGCGGTTATGTCCTGCTGCTGATACTTATGGCCACCCAGATCAGACGTTTTGGCAAATTCAGTGCCTCCGATTTCGTCGGCTTCCGCTATGAGTCCGACACCGCCCGTACCCTGGCTGCGGTAATTTTAATCATTATCACTATCATCTACAGCGTGGCTCAATTTCGGGGGATAGCCCTGCTGGTCTCCTGGCTGTTCGGCATCGACTACGTTCCGGCAGTCATGCTTGGTTCCCTGCTCCTGGTAACATTCGTAGTTGTGTCAGGCGCCCTCGGTGCTACACGTAATCAAAAACTTCAGTATTTCGTGCTGATCACCGCCTTTATTCTGCCGTTGATGCTTCTGACGCGCAAGCTGGGCTATTTCTGGATATTGCCGCAGTTCGGATATGGAGCGGCCATCGGAGACCTTCACAGGCTCGGCTTTGCCTGGTCGGAACCATTCTATAACACCACCCTGTTTCAATGGCTGGCACTCTGCTTTACACTGATGTTCGGAACCGCCGGTCTCCCCCATGTGCTTTCACGTTTTTACGCTGTGCCAGGCATCCGCGATGCCCGTTGGGGTGTTGCCTGGGGATTGTTCTTTATTGTCCTGATCTATTGGTCTGCGCCTGCCTACGGTGTTCTGGCCCGCCTTTTTGAAGCTCGAAACAACATTCCATTCAATGCCGGCGATGGCCAGGTGGCCGACATGGTTGTCCTCTCAGCGGCCAGCTTGGGAGGGCTGCCGTTATGGGTGATAGGCCTTTTGGCAGCAGGAGGGATGAGCGCAGCTTTTTCGGCTTCGGCAGCTCTTCTGTTAAGTGGCGCCGCATCCTTCTCGTACGATATCTATCCGCGCCTGATCCGCCCCGATGCCTCTGAAAAGGAAAAGGTTTTTGCGGCAAAAGGCTTTTTTCTGATTATGGCCGCCATTGTTACATTGCTGACGCTTAAACCGTGGGGGATGATTGCGGAGATTGCCGCCTTGGCCTTTGCACTGGCAGGCAATACCATTTTCCCGGCTTTTCTGCTTGGAATATGGTGGTGCCGCGCCAATTCGCAGGGCGTGATAAGCGGTATGATAACAGGTGTGGTGATTACCTTTGCACCGTTACTGGTAGGTGATGCGCTGCCGATAATTTCCACGCTGTTTCCAGTCACTTCATCCGCCTTTATAGGAGCGCCGGTGGTGATGGCCGTAATGGTTGTCGTTTCAAAACTGACCGCTCCGCCGTCAGAAAAGATGCGACACTTCCTGGCCCATGACGTTCATGACTGCCCGAAGAACTGATGTCTTTATTCCAATTCCAAATCAAGGCGTTATCCATGTTGGCTCGTCTTCGCCTCCTCAACATTTACATTTTCTCTCCGGGTGAGGTTGACCAAAGGCCGGGTGAGGGTCCCCTATGCTGATTTCTCTTTCGACCGGATGCCTTTTCAGGCTCCCACTCCAGACGATCTTTGAACTGGCGGCAGAGTCGGGGTTTGACGGGACAGAGTTGATCATCAACCAGAATTTTGTCGGGGTGAATCCCGTCAAACTGGTCAACTCACTACAGGAGATCACCCCCATCCATTCTATTCACGCCCCCTTCATGGAGCTTGACGGATGGGGCGACCTGATGAGTTCACTTAGACGAACTGTTGAACTTGCCGCCGAATGCAAAATTCCACTGGTAAACTTTCACCCCCCTTCATGGATGAAGTTTGAAATCGCTTTCTGGCGCTGGCTCTACAAGGTTCGTGATTTTCAAAAAGAGATCGGAATGGACGGGAAGGTGATAATAACGCTTGAGAACATGCCCTGGGTCGGCAATTACAAGATCAACCCCAATATCCTCTCAAAACCGCAGCGGATGATTGAATTCATCAATGAGCATAATCTCTTTATGACGTTCGACTGCACCCACATGGGTTCCGGACATACCAACTTTATCAATGATTTTTTCCTTTTTTATGAATCCGGACGGATCCGCAACATTCATTTTTCCGACTACGGTCATGGCCGCGAGCACCTGTTGCCGGGGCATGGATTGCTACCGCTGACCCGTTTCCTTAACCATCTGCGCAGCACCGAATATCAGAACAGCGTGACACTGGAGCTTGATCCGAGGGAGCTTCCCAAGGGGGAACGCAATATTCTGGAGAGCCTTAAAGAGATCCTTACCTTTCTGAAAAATGAAACGGCTGATCGAACTGACCTTCATCGAGGGTATCTCCGTGATGTCATTCAGGTTGTACCCTCTGCCTAGTCATGCCATATACCGAAATGATCACATTCAATGAATGATCGTTACATAGAAAAAAGTTTTCTTTGTCTGATAATTGTCTCTCTGCTTCTGCACATGGGGTCGCTTGCCGCGCTCTATTATTTTTCGCAGTCACGGCACGATTCTCCCAAATTGCCGGTTTTTTTAGATCTGCAGGAAATGCCGGAACTCAAACCGACCCCCCAGCCCCGGCAACAGGAAACAAGACGGCAAGCGGATCGGCGGATACGAACTCCCAGAGAAACCGCGCCGCGCGGCGATTCCGTACGCGACAGCCTTTCTTCAATAACGCCGTCCAGGCCTCAGAGCGAACGAAGTTCCTCATCAGCCTGGCCTGCCGCACCGCAGCTCCCGGTAGCCCCAGGTTCATCTATTGCAAGTCTTTTAAAACCCAGGTCGAAGAGTGCCGAACCATCGCTCCAACCGCAACTTTTCCCGAGTACCAGGCGTCTAGCAAAGCTTGAAGAGAATTATCGCCGCACGTTTGAGAACGATATTGCCGAGGGCAACACACGTATTCTAAATAGTGACGATATACAGTTCGGCTCGTTTCTGCGCCGCTTCGAGGGTGCGGTCTATGGTGTATGGCGCTATCCGCGGGAAGCGGCCATGAAAGGGATAGAAGGGATAACACCTGTCAGAATCACCTTCAACCGACGCGGTGAGATTATCAAAGTTCAGCAGCTTGAAAGTTCGGGAGCCAGAATTCTGGATGAAGAGGTGCTTCGCACCCTGGGTGCAATCGGTCCGGTAGGTGGTTTTCCAAAAGGGTATGATAAAGACGAATTTCATTTGATCGCATTCTTTCAGTACGGTGGGAGCAGGAGGACTTTGAGGTGAGACAATTGAGCCGCTCGGATATTCCTTCGCACTGCGCAGAGAAACATAAAGGCTTCCTGATATCCGCGCCGCAGAGTGGTAGCGGCAAGACCACGGTCAGCCTCGCGATCATGGCGGCCCTCGTGCGCCGTGGTCTGACAGTGTCTCCCTTCAAATGCGGGCCAGATTTTATAGATCCCGGTTATCATCGCCTGGCAACAGGCAACTTATCGATTAACTTGGATGGCTGGATCTGCCCGGAAGAGTTTGTTTGGCGGACCTTTCAGACAACCCTTGCACTTCCGATCAGTTCGAGCAGCCGGAGAGTCGCTGTCATCGAAGGAGCGATGGGGCTTTTTGACGGCATCGGCGCGTCTTCAAGAGAAGGGAGCAGCGCACAGATCGCCGCGATAACGGGAGCGCCGGTCGTTCTTGTTGTTAACGCCCGCGGAATGGGGGCCAGTGCTGCGGCGCTGGTTAAAGGCTTTGCCCGGTTTGATCCGGAGATCAGAGTCGCCGGCGTCATCTTTAACAACGTCGGTAGCCGTTCGCATGCTGAACTGTTGCGAACGGCAATGACGGAAAACCTGCCGGAGATACCTCTGTTTGGCTGCATCCCACGCGATGAAGCGCTGACCATCCCCTCGCGCCACCTCGGATTGGTTACTGCGGAGGATAATCCACTCACAGATAATTTCATGGGACAGCTGGCAGAAATGGCTGAGCGCTGTCTGGATCTCGATCTGCTTGTTAATTTGGAGGCAAATCCCCCCAGACTTCCCTTTCTGAGAAGGGGATCAGTTTTTCCCACTCTCCATGGAGGAGATGGCCAGGGTGAGGGGAGCGTCCGCATCGCCGTGGCTCGCGACAATGCTTTCTGCTTCATCTACGAGGACAATCTCCGGCTTTTGCGT
>JAQTRC010000147.1 GCA_028712665.1 Desulfuromonadaceae bacterium | reverse complement strand
GGTCTGTTCCGCGCTGTACGGCGTCTGAGTATGAAGGGATGCGAGGTTTTCGGCGAGGTGGAGATCACCGGGGAGGCGTCGCGGCGCTTTGTGCTTCATCCGGCGCTGCTGGATGGCTGCATGACCCTTGCCGGTGCACTGATAATCTACGGCGAAGAACCGCTGCCGGATACCGTGGTCTTCGTGCCGGCTGCGATCGAATCGTTCACTTTTACCGGCACTCCTGCCACCTCGCTTTTGGTGCGCTGCATCCAGCGGGAGCGGAATCAGGTGACTGCGCGTTACGACCTGTTTGCAACGGATCGGGAGGGAACTCCGGTTCTCAAGATTACCGGACTTACACTGCGGCGGATCAGGAAGGAACAGCTCGCCGCAGAACAGCAGGGGAGCATCTCGAACCTGTTCTACCGTCATACATGGCGGGAGCGCCGCCTGGCCGATGCCTCAACTCCCCTGAGCGGCCGCTGGCTGGTGCTGACCGGCGATACCCCTTTCTGCGAAGCGGTATGCGGGGCGATCAGAGGGGGAGGAGCCGAACTGACTTTGGTAATGGCGGCAACGGGGCGGGAATCCGGGGATACGGCCGTAGATACCTCCTCGTTTGAGAACCTGCTGGGCATCCTGGAAGCGGAACAGTCAGCCGCATCCCCCATTTCCGGCGTCATATCGCTTACGGGGAGCGACGTCAGGGCCAACCTGAACCTGGCGCGGGCGCTTCAGGCAGCCCGGATCAAGACCCGCCTCTATTTGGTCAGCTGCGCGGCCCACGATCCTGCTGGAATGGAGCGGGAGCTTCACCCCGGCGAGTCGGCTCTCTGGGGCCTTGGGGCGAGTGTGGCAGCCGAGGCGCCGGAGCTCTCCTGCACAATGATGGATCTTTCACCCTGGCCGGGTAGTGAAGAGTTGGCCGCACTGCTCCGGGAACTCGCGGCATCCGACGTCGAAGAGCGGATTGCACTTCGTGGCGGGAGGCGTTTCGTGGCCCGTCTGGTTCGCGAGGGTGCGGAAGCGGTGACGGAATCGCTCTCGCTGCCGGAAGAGGAGGGGTTCCATCTGGATCTTGACGAACGTGGAAGCCTTGAAAATATCCGTATCAAGATTTCGCCTCGCCGCCCGCCCGTCGCAGGTGAGGTGGAACTCCGGGTTCATGCGGCAGGACTCAATTTTCGCGATCTGCTGAACGTGCTTGGGAGCTACCCCGGCGATCCCGGTATCCCCGGATTTGAGTGCAGCGGCGAGGTGGTTGCGGTTGGTCAAGGCATAGACGGTTTTTCTCCGGGCGACCGGGTTTTCGTATTCAATACAGATGGCTGCATCGCGGACTATCTGACGGTCTCTCTGCCGCATGTTGTGAGGATTCCCGATCTCTGGCGCTTTGAGGAGGCGGCAGCCATCCCGGTCGCCTTTCTGACCGCCTGGTATGGGCTTCACTACTGCGCCGGCATAAAACAGGGTGACCGGGTGCTGATCCACGCCGCTGCAGGCGGTGTGGGGCTTGCGGCGGTGCAACTTGCCCTTGCGGCCGGCGCTGAAATCTTCGCAACCGCCGGGACGGCGGAAAAGCGGGAACTGCTGCAACAAATGGGAGTAAATCATCTGCTGGACTCCAGGTCCCTTGCATTTGCCGACCAGATCAGGGGCGTTACAGAAGGACGCGGAGTGGATATCGTTCTCAACTCCCTGGCCGGCGTTTTTATCGATGCAAGCATCGGACTCCTTGCGGCGGGGGGGCGATTCATCGAGATCGGCAAGGCGGACAGCCGGAGCGATCGGGAGATCGGCGCTTTCTATCCGCAGATCAGCTATCACCGGTTTGACCTTGCAGCTGTTTCTGAACAGAATCCGCTCCTGGTCTCCAACATGTTCAGCTCCCTGTTTACCCTGTTTGAACAGGGAACCCTCCGTCCGCTCCCAATGACCGTTTTCCAGATGCAGTCGGCGAAGGATGCCTTTCGCTTCATGGCCCAGGCTAGGCATATCGGAAAGGTCGTCATCTCGCTTGCCGACCGGATCAGGGAACGTAGCATCGCCGAGAGGGGAATTGTAGACCCGAATGCCTCTTATCTGATTACCGGAGGGTTTGGTGCTCTCGGAATGGCCGTTGCCGTCTGGTTTGCCGGCGAGGGGTGCAGGCATCTGGCTCTGGTCGGAAGGAACGCCCCCTCCCCGGATGCCGCCGAATCCGTTGAAAAGTTGCGTGAGGCAGGAGTTCAGGTTGCCGTCATGACCGGAGATGTCGGGGAAGCCTCGGATGTCTCGCGGATCATGACCGAACTGCGGGGAACAATGCCCCCCTTGAAAGGAATCTTCCATGCCGCCGGCCTGCTGGACGACGCGATGCTCCCGGAACTTGATGCCGAGCGGTTTGAAAGAGTGATGAGGCCGAAGATATACGGCGCCTGGAACCTGCACAGAGCCACGGTAAAGGACGATCTTGAGATGTTTGTACTATTCTCCTCACTGACGGCGATTACCGGGAGCCCCGGCCAGGCCAACTATGCAGCCGCCAATGCTGCGCTGGACGGATTTGCCCGCTGGCGGCGCAGCCTTGGCCTGGCGGCGGTTTCCATCAATTGGGGCCCTTGGGGGGAGGCGGGTCTGGCGGCCCAGGAGGGGAGGGGGGACCGGTTGACGGCCCGCGGCATCCGGAGTATCTCCACCGCCGCCGGTTTGCAGGCGCTGGCGGCACTGCTGCAGACCAATCCTGTAGAAATGGCAGTGGCCGATCTTGATCTGCCGCGTCTGGCCTCGTTTGTTCCGGTCACCGGTTCCGGACTTTACGCCGAACTCTTTTCAAAGGGAGGGGAGTCCGAAGGCGACAGAGGATCAACCGCGAACAGCCTGGATGTACTCAAGTTGGCAAGTCAGGACGATCGTCCCGCTCTTATGCTCCAGTTGATACGGGAACTGGCTGCCAGGGTAATGGGACAAAATGATCCCGACCGTATAGAAAGCGACCGCCCGCTGCAGGAACAGGGGTTCGACTCTCTGATGGCTGTAGACCTGCGTAACCTGATTGCCAAAACATTCAGCGTTGAGCTGCCGGTGTCGCTCCTCTTTGATTACCCGACCCCGGAGAAAATAGTTGCGTTTATGCTGGACGAGGTGCTTGAGTTGTCCGGAGGCGAAATACCGTCACCGGCTGCGCCTCCTGTTGCCGCAGTAACTGAGAGTACCGCCGACGATCTGGTGGATGAAATAGAGCAACTACTGATGGTGGGGGTGTAGCCATGGAAACTGCCGAAGAGAAACCTGTCAATCAGGTTGTCATTGCGCCGCCTGCCGAGCGACACTCCTCCGAACAGACTGAAATGTTGGCGTTGCGGGCTGAAAACTGCATCAAGAATCATGTCATAGCGGCCATGAGTATTGGTCTGATCCCCTCGGCGCTGCTGGATGTGGTCGGCATTACCGCTATTGAGGTCAAGATGATACGTGATCTTGCAGGGATTTACGATTTCCCCGTTCCCCACAAACTGGTGGCCTACAAGGTTTTGATCTCGCTTATCGGCAGTATAGGCCCGGTCTATATTTCGACAAAGATGCACTCCGCCCTGAAAGGGGTGCCGCTGGTGGGGCATGCGGTGTATGTCGGGCTTTTGTCCCTGACCGGAGGCGCGGCGGTTTATGCGGTCGGCAAGATCTTCCAGATGCACTACGAATCCGACGGCACCTTCTTAAGCAAGGACAACAAGTACATAAGGGAATACTTCAAGGAAAAATATGCCGAAGGGAAGCAGGTTGTAAAGGGTTATGTGTTGTAGGGGCGCATTGCATGCGCCCAGTACTTGCAAGCGGCGGTGAATATCCGGATGGTGAAGAGGTGCATTGTAAGCCGGGCGCACGTCATTTGGGCGCACGTCAGTGCGCCCATACGGAATTATTCACGAAATGAAATTTTATGACATATAACCCAGACATACATCACCGACATTCCATCCGTCTGACGGATAACGATTATTCACAGGTTGGCGCATATTTCGTCACTGTATGCGTCTGGAAACGTGAAGGCCTGTTTGGTGAAATTGTGAATGGTGAAATGGTATTGAATGACATGGGGCAAATTGTTGTGGAGGAATTGGAGAGAACAAGCGAAATGCGTTCAAATGTCGAATTAGATGTATATTCGATAATGCCCAATCATTTTCATGCAATAATTCTGATAATCAATAACGTAGGGGCGACGCCGATGGCTCGCCCTGGTGCAATCGGCAACAATGTTGTGGTAACCCACAAAAACAGGGCGACCCAGCGGGTCGCCCCTACGGGTCCGGTGTCCGGTTCGATTGGCGCTGTCATGGCACAATTCAAATCAATCGTAACCAAACGTATAAACGCATTACGCAACAACCACGGTTGTCCGGTCTGGCAGCGAAATTATTACGAACGGGTGATTCGTAACGAAGACGAATTGTCCCGTGCCCGTGAATATATTGTCAACAACCCCTTGAAATGGGAACTGGACAAGGAAAACCCTGTTAATGTACCTGGTTAACAATTTAACGCCGCGTAGGGGCGCATTGCATGCGCCCTGAATTTGCAAGCGGCGGTGAATATGCGGATGGTGAAGCGGTGCATTTGAAACCAGGCGTACCAAAACCGGGCGACCCAGCGGGTCGCCCCTACAGTACATATCAATGATGGATGTTCAGGATGTCGCCGGATCAATTGGGTTTGGTAAGGAGGTATAATGCCATTCCCAACATTGATGACACTTGACTAAGTTAACGCATACCTGTACATTTAGAAGTACGGTTAAGGGGGTTGTCATGACACACACATTATCGATTATGGAAGCACGAAAACAACTTACGTCCCTGCCTGAAACGCTTATGCATGATGGTCAGGTTGATGTTCTGGAAATCACTCGCCGGGGTAAGCCGGTTTTGGCTGTGATGCCTTGGGAATTGTACGATGCGCTATCGGAAACTCTGGAAGTTATGGGAGATAAAGAACTGATGGCGCAATTGCGTCAAAGCGTGCTGGAGATGGAGTCCGGCGAGCTGATCTCCTGGCAGGTTGCCAAACAGGAACTTGGACTGTGAGATGGCAGATTCTGTTGACACCAACAGCAATGAAGCTGTTGTCGGAAATTTCTGATCGACGTATCCGGGAGAAAATCGGAGCTGTTATTGATCGCCTGGCAGAAGAGCCGGAAAAGCAGGGTAAGGCGCTGCTCGGCGATTTGTCGGGGTTTCGCAGCATAAGGGCAGTCGGGCAGCGGTATCGAATTATTTACATGATCAGAAACGATGAGATTGTTGTCGTCATTGTCTCTGTAGGTATTCGCCGTGATGGGGCTAAAGATGATATCTATAATTTGGCGAAGAAACTTTT
>JAQTRC010000146.1 GCA_028712665.1 Desulfuromonadaceae bacterium | reverse complement strand
GCCTCCCGATTTGTATGAACCAGGACAATTCTGGCCGGATAAGTTTCTACAACCTGAATCCGCGCGTTAGGCAGATTCATATGCAGGAAGTACCTGAACTCTCTGGGGAGGAACGCTCTTCTGATGGACAACCTGCCGTCATAAAAATGGAAACTCCGGCGGGTGAACAGTCCGCTGAAAATTGTAAAGCCCAGGTATGCCCAATTCGACCTTTTCAGATCATTCATCACAAAAGCGAGCCTCGTCTGCGCAATGATACTCTCCAGGAATATCTTGATATCATCCCAGGCGAGATGATGCAGAAAATGGTTTGAAAATACGAAATCAAAGGAACCCAACCGGCTTAACTCCAGCGCATTTCCTTGGACGATCCGGATCTCCGGATAGCCCCGGATCGCTTGATTCGCGATGGGCAGAATACGCAGGTCATTGTCCAGCGCGGTAATGTTCAATTTTAAACCCCGTTTTCGTGCTTCGCGGGCGGCCCATATGGCAATATCGCAACCACCGGCGCCGACATCCAGGAGCGTGTATGTTCGATCCGGGTCTTGCTCCATGATAGTGAAAAAATGTTCGCGCAGTAATCTGCTGCTCGCGCTGAACAGAACGTTTATCAGTTTAAATTGCCTTATTGTCCGCAGAAATCGATTCACATCCACGTCGGCCAATTCCAATTTTTCTTTATCGGATGTATTCCTGATCTGCATATCAGGGAAAAAAAGGTCCTGCATGATAAACCTCCTGTAATGGCTTGCCCGGAAAAAGCTGCGCCGGTTGCCGCACCCAGAAAAGGATACTCAGCCAGAGGCTTTCCCCTTACCCCCATTGTAATCGGCGACTGCCGTGCCCCACCCCAAAAGCGCCTTGTTGCAATCGGTGCGGTTCAGGATCACTTCTATGAATGTCAACCCCTTGAATGTTTTGGATTTTTTCAATGCCGCCACCAATTCCTTTTCACTGCGCACCACTTGGCTGAGAATAGCGGATTGCCCCTTCAGGGTTTCCACCATGGCAGCGTAGTTCCAGTTCTGAAGGGTGTTATAGGGGCCGTCGTGGATCATCACCTCAATGGTGTATGCCCCATTGTTCATCAGAAAGATGATTCCAGAACAGTTGTAACGAAGGATCGTAGAGACCTCCTGGGCGGTCATCTGGAAGGAGCCGTCGCCGATGAGACCAATAACGCGCCTCTGGGGATTGGCGGCGGCCAACCCCAGAAAGGCGCCCACGGACCATCCGATGGAACCGTACTGCATCTGGATTTCGAATTTGCACCCCTCCGGAAGATGAAGATCCATCCCATTGAACCAGGAGTCTCCGGTCTCGGCCACGACTGTGGTCGTGCCATCCAGGCATTCATTGATGTGATGGAACAGGCACCGGGTGGAAAGGGAAACCTCCCCGCACGACACAGGCGGAGCGACGGTAGCCGCCACCTTGATTCGCAGATAGGCATCAAGGGAGGTGGCATTGGAGTTGAGCCTCGACGCTAATCCTTCAAGGAATTCAGAAAGCACAATACCGTGATAGACCTGACCTTCCACGAGAATACGCTCAGGCGAGGCTTCCACCAGCCTTGCCGGCTGAATAAGGGCCGAAAAACCGACGGTCGTGTAATCGCTGAATATGGGGCCGGCGAAAAGATAGGCGTCGCTGGATTCCACCACTTCCCGGCACCCGGGCGAGCTGGCGCTCCCCCAGTAAATCCCGATGAACTGAGGGTCGGTTTCAGGGAAGAAGCTTTTGGCATTTGGCATACACGCCACACCGTAAGCGCATTTCGACGCCACGCTTTTAAACGCACCTGCGGCGTTCCCCGCTCGAAGCCGGCTGCCGGCCACCAGAACCGGCTGCCGGGCTCCATTCAGAAAAGCTGCGGCATGCTTCAGAGCTTTCTGTAAAGAGCCGGGGTCGCTTTGCCGGGTGGGAGTCAAGGTAAGTATGTTCGGTTTGGAGATCATGGCGCCGGCCAGGTTGCAGGCGATTTCGATGTACACCGGCTTCCGGACGGAGAGCGCGATGCGGATGGCCTCGTCGATGCGAAATGCCGCAGTGGAAGGCTCGCGGATAACCACCGCGTGAGCCGTGATCTCCTTGTATACCGATAGTACGAACTTGTCGCCTTCCTCGGGCAGGGCCAGGGTGTGATGGAGAATCCTGTTTTCGACGAGGGAGCTGACATTGGGCCCCCCGGATACGACGATGACCGGCAGATCTTCCGCAAAGGCTCCCGCAACGGCATTCACCGCGCTCAACCCCCCCACGCCAAAGGTGAGCAGCAGTGCCGCCACGCCGTTCTCCCTCGCATAACCGTCCGCCGCGTACCCGGCATTCAGCTCATTGCAGCAATTGATCATCTTCAACCGTGGATTCTTCAGCAATTCATCCAGAAGTGACAAATTGAAATCCCCCGGAATCGCGAAGTAGTCCCGGACCCCCACCTCTTCCAGGCGCTGGGCCAGGTAACTGCCAATAGTCACCTGATTCATCTGATTATTCACTTGCACTTCATACCTCCCCGTATCCATGCCGTGACCTGTTCCTTCCACTTCACCAGACCCTCTTTCACCAAATCTTTCTCCTTCCCGCCCCCCGGAAGCATGCCGCTATTGGGGGTAGCGCCTTCGATACCCCAGAGTACCCGGGGATCTGCGAAGAGGTGAAGCTCCACCTGCCGCGCCAGCAACGCGTTGTTTTTGAACTTTGCATGCAGCGCTGTTTTCGTCGCCTCGCATGTTTGTTCTGAATTCATCGCCGATGTGTAAAGAGCAGGTTGAGCGAACCACTCGTCTGCATGCTTAAACCCGGTTACTTCCTGCGTATGGCAAAGGACACACATATCCGGAGTACGTCCCTTGTGGCTGCTGAAAGCCAACCCCTTGCGCCCCTTTTCGAAGAAGTCATGACAAGTCGTACACCCCTTGGTCTGGAATTTGGCATACAGCTGCGTACTAAAGTTCCCGTCATCGGCCAGGGCTGAAAAACTCCAGGCTGATAATACGACTGCAAATATTCCGATTTTCATCCCGTTCTCCTTTAGTGGTTAATCCCGCCACAATAAATAACGGTTCCCTGAGTGGCGCGTAGAGCGGAGAGTCTGACAGGTCGTGATGTTGAATGAAGTTTGCCTTCTTTTTCCCACTTCTGTTTCACCCCTGTTTGTCATAATGGCGCAATCCTTCTCATTTCCCGCCAGCCAAGCAGTACTGCGATCAGCAGGGGAAATACTCCCAGGCCGATAAAGACAATATCGCCCGGCATGCGGAGCCATTCGATCATATGTATGATATTCCCCTGTAGAAATTCCGGCCCCCGGGCATGCCAGTAGCCGTTGTTCAAGACGTCGAGAAACTGGAGCACCCCACCTGGGAAGAGGTTGCTTACCACCATCATAGCCAGGCCGATGTTCAACCCCCAGAAAGAGACTCTGATAAATTTCTCGGGGCGGACCCACTGTTCATCCGTCAATACCTGACGCAGAGCGAACACGGTGAGCGCGACGGCGAGCATCCCGAAAACCCCCATCATCGCAGCATGGCCGTGATTTGGAGTCAGCATGGTGCCGGTTTCGAAATAGCTCACAATGGGAAGATTGATGAGAAAGCCGAAGACCCCGGCGCCGACGAAGTTCCAGAAACCAACGGCAACCAGAAAATGGAAAGTCCAGCGATGCGGTACGATGATCGGTTTGTCGCAAACATCGCAGGTCCCCCTGGTCAGTTTGATGAAGTCGCACGCATCCAGAGTGAGGAGAGTGAGCGGCACCACCTCCATGGCTGAGAAAACCGCCGCCAGGGCCATGGTGACATTGGACTGTCCGGTCCAGTACCAGTGATGGCCGGTGCCGACGATACCGCTTCCCAGGTAGAGGATGGCATCGAGGTAGACGATCCGGGCAGCTGTAAGGTGAGAGACAATGCCGAGTTGGTAAAAGATTATGGCGACCATGACGGTCACGAAGACTTCAAAAAAACCTTCGACCCAGAGGTGGATGATCCAGAAACGCCATGTGTCAACCACGGAGAAGTGGCTGCTGCTGTCGAAAAACATGGCAGGGAGATAGAACAGGGGAATAGCGATGGCTGCGTACAGGAAGAGCGAGGCGATTTCCTGCTTCTCACGATCTTTACGCGCCGGAGCAATCGCCCTGAACAGGAGGAAGACCCAGAAAATCAGGCCGATAGCCAGGAGAACCTGCCAGCCACGCCCCAGGTCGAGGTATTCCCACCCCTGGTGACCGAACCAGAACCAGAATCGACCGAGTAGCTGATTGATGCCAAGAATCTCGCCGCAGAGGCTCCCCACGACGACCAGGAGCAACGCGCCAAAAAGGATATTGACCCCCCTCGCCTGCCCGGCGGGCTCTTTCCCCCCCAGCGAGGGGGCGAGGAGGAGACCGCCGGCGACATAGGCGGTGGCAATCCAGAAGATCGCCAGCTGCAAATGCCAGGTGCGCAGGATGTGGCTGGGGAGAAGCGTGGAAATGTCGATACCGTAAAAACTCGCCGGGTCGACCCGGTAGTGGACGGTAGCTCCGCCCACCAATGCCTGGCCGAGAAAGAGGAGGGCAACTACCACGAAGTACTTGATCGTTGCCCGCTGGCTCGCGCTGCTCACACCGGGGAGGAGTTGGGGGTGGACGTGATCCCCCTTTCCCTGCCATCCCAGAAAATCGTACCTGCCGACGGCGGAGAGGATGCCGGCCGTCCCGGCGAGAAGTGCGATCAGACTGAGAGCGCTCCAGAAAACCGCATCGCTGGTCGGTATATTGCCGACCACCCGGTCATAGGGAAAGTTGTTCGTATATGAGTAAGGCTTGCCGGGACGATTGGCGACAGAGGCCCAGGCGGTCCAGGAAAAAAAAGCGGTCAATTGGCTAAGATCATCGGGATTGGTGATGTACTTGGCGGGAAGACCGCCATTTCCGGACGGTTTGGAGAAATAGTTTGTCCAGTCGGAAATCTGTTTCCGGTATGAGTCAGCTTCAGGCGCGGTGTATGTCAACGTTTCCGTCCGCGGGTCATAGCGGTTAGCCTTGAGTAACTGTGCGGTTTCCGCATCAATGACGGCCTGTTCCACCGCGCCGGACTTCCTCTGAACCGGATTGAAACGCTTTAGAGCAATCATCTCCCCGACTTCGATACTGAGCGTATGGAGGTAGGCGGCGGAGAAATCGGGCCCCAGGTAGGCGCCATGCCCCCAGACGGTGCCGTTTTCCATCAGACCGTGTTTAAGGAAAACTTGCTGCCCACCGACAATATCGTCCCTGGTAAAGAGCGTTTGACCTGCCGGATCGACCACCTTTGCAGGGATCGGCGGGGCATCCTGGTAGCTTCTG
>JAQTRC010000048.1 GCA_028712665.1 Desulfuromonadaceae bacterium | reverse complement strand
TTATCGAGTTTCTTGAGAAAAAGGCAGAGGAACGGGAGAAAGAAAAGACCGTTGAGAGATGAAAGTTGAAAGTTGAGGAAATCAAACCCCTTCAACCTTCAACCTTCAACCTTCAACCTTCAACCTTCAACCTTCAACCTTTATCCCTTCAACCCTGCCTCTCTGGCCAAACTCCGCCAGGCCGGCAGACTCCGTTCAATCATCCCTTTGTCAACGCAATAGGCTATCCTGAAAAAACCTGGAGCGCCGAAACCGGCGCCAGGCACCAGCAGAATATGATGTTTCTGGGCCAGCTTTACAAACTCCACGTCGTCAGCCAGTGGCGATTTCGGAAAAAGGTAGAAGGCGCCATCCGGATTGACCATGCTGAAACCCATTTTAGTCAGCTCACTAACCAGCAGGTCACGCTTGGCCTGGTACTCTGCAATATCAACAGATTCGTTCTGCAGCTTTGCCACAAGGCGCTGCATCAGTGCCGGAGCGTTTACAAATCCGAGCACACGATTACTGAAGACCGCCCCCTCCATGAACTGCGAGGCGGTCGCCATACGCGGATTGGCGGCCAGATAGCCGATGCGCTCGCCAGGCAGGGCCAGATCCTTGCTGTGAGAGGTTACGATAACCGAACTTTCCACCAGCGGAAATATGTTCGGTACATGAAGACCGTCAAAGGCGATCCGGGCATAGGGTTCGTCGGAAATGACGTAAATCAGATGTCCGGCGCGTTTATGCATCTTTTTCAGAAGATCGCCAAGCCTCTTAAGGCTATCGGCCGGATAGATCACGCCGGTCGGGTTGTTCGGAGAACATACGATGATGGCTCTGGTTTTTATCGTGATGGCCTTCTCGATTGCGTCAATATCGAGCTGGAAAGTGTCACGGTTCGTCCAGACCTCTACAGGCGCGCCGCCATGGTTATCGATATAGAACTTGTACTCGACAAAGAAAGGGGCCAGGATGATAACCTCCTCGCCCGGATTCAAGATGGTCTTCAGCACCACGTTGAGCGCCCCGCCTGCACCACAGGTCATGATGATGTTATCAGCCGGAACAGTGATACCGGAATCTCCGGATATTTTATCCGCCACGGCGGCACGGGTCTCTGGATATCCGGCATTGTTCATGTAGCGATGCATGCCGGGCAGCGGGGCCATTGCCAGTGACACGAGTTCACGGTTGAAGGCCTCTGGAGGTTCCACGTCCGGGTTACCAAGCGTAAAGTCATATATACTGCCGGCGCCAAATTCCTGACGCAGGCGCTCCCCCTCCTCGAACATCCGGCGTATCCAGGATGATTTGGATATATGACTCGCGATTTTCATGGCAATGGCCATAACTGATTCCCTCCATGGCGTTTATTCTGTTATATAGATTAGGCTTGGAGATACTACAATATTTTTCGGAGAACTCAATGGAAATTCCTGCCTATCCTGTTTCCAGGCCCCTTCTAATGGCCGACAAACCCGTTCTGGACAGGATATGCGCCGACCTTCAGCCAAGAGTTTCAGAATTGACATTTGCAGGGCTGTATCTGTTCCGTGCGGCGCATGACTACCGGGTGACTCAAGTAGGAGATTCAACAGTTTTACTGGGTAAAGGCTATGATGAAGCACCTTATTTTCTACCGCCGTTGGGGGGAGATGTGAATAGGGCGCTGACCGTCTTATTTTCGGACAAGCTTCTTCTTTACGGCGCAGATGAGAAGTTTGCAAAGATGCATCTCTCCGGAGGCAGCATAATTATTTCCGAAGATCGGGATTCATTCGACTACCTGTATTTGCGCGAAGAACTGGCCACTCTGCCGGGCAACCGTTTCCACAAAAAGAAAAACCGGATAAACTACTTTACCACTCGTCATCATTACGAGGTTGCAATTTATTCGGATCATTTTTGCAAGGGCTGCCTCGCCCTTCTTGATACCTGGAGCCAATTTGCTACGGACGAAACAGACAAATCGCTGCATCTGGAAGTAGAGGCAACATACGAGGCGTTAAACCTGGCCGGCGAACTGGGTCTTGAAGGTGTTGTAATTCTGGTTGACGGGTCGATAGCTGCCTTTGCACTTGGCGAACGGCTTAACCTGGAGACATCCGTATGTCACTTCGAGAAGGCCGGGATTTTCATGGAAGGGCTTTCGCAACTGGTAAATAGAGAGTTTGCGAGCCGGCTCTTTACAGATTGCCCTTTTCTGAACCGCGAACAGGACCTGGGCGAACCGGGACTGCGTAATGCAAAGCTCTCGTACCATCCGGTGGAACTGGTGAAAAAATATCGGGCTACCTCATCTTCATAATAAAGATTTTGTTGCACTTTTCAGAAAAAGATTGTAGAAGTACTGTTCTTTTATAGACGGCATCACTGCCGAAATCTCCTTGCTCCGGGTAGGACCGGGGCTCGAATCCGTGAGGAGGATTTACAACATGAGGAAGTACGAAACAATTTTCATCCTCCATCCTGAACTGAGCGAGGACGACATCAAGTCCGTCACCGCCAAGGCTCAGGACGTCATCTCGTCATACAAAGGCGAGTGTTTCAGGATGGACGACTGGGGCATCAGGAAACTGGCCTACCCCATCAAGAAGTCTGCCAGGGGGCGTTACTACTATCTCCGTTTCGATGGGGACAGCGCACTGATTTCCGAACTTGAACGGCGATTGCGGCTTGACGAGAAGGTGTTACGCTACCAGAGCGTAAACATCACCGACCTGCCGGAGCGAACCGTGACAGAAAAGAAGGTTGTCATACCGGAAGTCGAAACGGAAGATATTGCGGAAGAAACAACTTCCCTTGAAGAAACAGCTGAATAATTCCTTGGAGGATATATAATCATGAGCGACGAAAGACCATCATCATATCAGAGGCCGGCAGGCGGCCCCGGCCAACGTCCGGCAGGCGGCCCCGGTGGCCCTGGCGGCCCTGGCGGCCCTCGCAAAAGGCGCCCTTTTCAACGCCGCAAGGTCTGCCGTTTTTGTGCAGAGAAAAATCTGGCCATCGACTACAAGGAACCACGCACTCTGCGCTTCTTTATTACTGAACGCGGCAAGATCGTGCCACGACGTATCTCTGGAAACTGCGCAGCGCATCAAAGGGAAATCACTGAGGCAATAAAGCGTGCGCGCAATATAGCACTGCTCCCTATTGCAGCCAACCACGCGCTGAGTTGATAAAACCTGCATGAACCTGATACCCCAGGCCGACCATGCCACGGTTCCCCGCCTCAAAGCGGCTGTTCTGGGCATGATCGGCTCGTTTATTCTGTTCACCGCCTATCTGGCGGTACCTCCGGTTGGTATTGTTTCCGGCATACTGGCTCCTTTTCCTGCCTGTTATGTCCGTCTGCTGCATGGACGCATCTCTTCTACCATCCTGACCCTTGGAGTGACCGCTGCCGTAACTGCTTTGTTCGGAATTTTTGCAGGGTGTTTGTATCTGGGGATGTGCGGCACAATCGGAATGCTGATGCCGGAGCTTCTTGCACGTGGTTTTAGCGGAAGCCGGACAATGTTCTGGACATCATCGGCTAATCTGACCGTTCTGACTGCAGGCATCTTGGTTTACAGCATCACAACAGGTCTGGATCTTCAGAAGCTTGTATCCGGAGAGATAACATCCAGCCTGAATCAAGCGTTGCTCATCTATGAAAAAGGTGGCGTCAAAGGGGAAGAGCTCGATGCTATCAAGCTCACCATGAGAACAGTTGCGGATATGCTATATCGTCTTTACCCTTCTTTTGTAACAATTATGATAATTACAATGGCCGGATGCAATCTTGCTCTTTTGAAAAAAACGACCGCACTATCAAAAACAAACCTTAACATCGGGGAGTTTGGCTCGTATAAGAACCCTGACATGCTGGTATGGCTGCTTATTGCATCTGGATTTTCGTTTTTGATCTCATCTAAGATTGTAACTACACCAGCCTTGAACATCTTGTTGATTGTTTCTTTGTTGTATTTTTTGCAGGGATTGGCTGTAATCACCACCTTAATTTCCAGACAGTCATTCTCAGGAGTTCTGCGAGTCGGATTGTATGTGATGCTTCTGCTTCAGCCTTATCTGGCAACAATCGTTGCCGGAATTGGATTATTTGATTTGTGGGGCGATTTCAGAACCCCTAAAAAACAGGAAAACCTGTAACTACTTAACAGGCTTGAAAGGAGAATAACGTGAAAGTCATTTTGAACGAGAACATTGATACTCTGGGGCACATAGGCGACATAGTCAAGGTTGCTCCCGGTTATGCCCGGAACTACCTGCTTCCCAAGAAACTGGCGGTTGCGGCAACCGAAGGAAATGCCAAAGCACTCGAGCACGCCAAGCGCCAATTGGCCTACAAAAAGAACAAGGCTCTGGAGGCATCTAAAAACCTTGCGGAAAAACTGGAGGCACTGACGATAAATCTGGTGCATCAGGCCGGCGGAGAAGGCAAATTGTTCGGCTCTGTCACGAATATGGAAATCGCAGCATACCTGAAGGAAAAGGGCTTTGATATTGACCGTAAAAAAATTGTACTTACCGATGCCATCAAAAATGTCGGCGACTATTCAATATCGGTAAAAATTCATCCTGAAGTCTCAGCTAATCTAAAAGTTACCGTTTCCGCATCCTGATTTAGTCTCATACAATGCAAAAGAGCCTGCCAGCATCTATGCTGACAGGCTCTTTTGCATTTATATGCTGAATTTGATGCCCAGTACTAACGTCGCGGTTGACATCGTTCACTTCAGCATAGACAATAGAAGAATGCCATCTTCATTCTATTACATTATCATTGTGTTTCTTCTTGTTGCGGCAAATGGTTTTTTTGTCGCTTCGGAATTTGCTTTAGTAGCGGTCCGTCGTTCTCGCATCACAACACTGAAGGAGTCTGGCAACCGCCGGGCCTCTCTCCTGCTTGAACTTCTCGATAATCTTAATTCATACATCTCTGCGACCCAACTGGGAATAACCATGGCTTCACTGGCACTCGGATGGGTCGGGGAACCCGCAATAGCAAGAGTTCTGGAAGTACCTCTGCGCGGATTGGTCTCTGCAACCGTGCTTCATGCCATTTCATTTGCGGTGGCGTTCACTCTGATCACATTTTTGCACATCGTTTTGGGAGAACTGGCTCCCAAAACCCTTGCGCTGGAACGTGCCGAGAAGGTTGCCATGGCTATCGCCTGGCCGATGCGCATCTTTCACAAGGTATTTCACTGGCCAATCGTTATCTTGGACTATGCAGGACGTTTCACTCTGCGTATTTTGGGATTCAAGGTGTCGTCCGGACATTCCAGCGATTATACCGTTGCGGAGCTGCGGCAAATCATCGATGTTTCCCATAAAAGCGGTGCTCTGGAGGCTGATGAGCAACATCTGCTTCACCGGATATTTGAATTTTCCGATTCTGAAGTACAGCAGGTCATGATACCTCGCAGCGCATTGTCCGCCCTGCCAATTACGGCAACCCTGGATGAAACCAAGCAGGCCTTCAATACACTCGGCTATACGAGGATTCCCGTCTATCGTGATCAGCTTGACAATATTGCCGGCATTGTTGTGAGGAGAGATCTGGAGCCCTTCCTGTCACAAACAGATCCTGATGATTTTAGCCTGGAACCACTGCTACACCCCCCAAGATTCATACCTGCCGGAGCACAACTCAGTGCCGCACTCAAGCAGATGCAGAGTTCGCGGGCACACATGGCTTTTGTAGTGGATGAATACGGGGGATTGGAAGGAATTGTAACCCTTGAAGATATTCTTGAGGAGATTGTTGGCGAGATTGACGACGAATTTGACGATGTTTCTCCCCCCCAGATCGTAGAGGAGAACGGGAGCTATATTCTGGATGGCATGTTGAGTGTCCGGGAGGTCAATATCAAACTTGGTCTGAACCTGCCTGAAGATGCTCCCTATACCACCATAGCAGGTTTTTTACTCGCACAGGCCGGACATTTGATGAACCAGGGGGAGTGCATCTCCTACAAAAATGCCAGGTTCACCGTCGAGAGCGTTGAGCGCCGTAGAATCCGTCGTGTCAAGCTTGCAGACGAGAGCGCGACTACATGATAATCAAGGCCCGCTTTATAAAGCTCTCCGGTATTCTGCTCTTGTCTGTCGCCACACTTCTTATCGGGGTGGCGTTTTTCCTGCCACGTCTTCTAGACGTCAATGCCTATCGGGATGAAATACTGGAAGCAGTGCAAAAAAGCTTGAACCGCCCGGTCAGCTTCAGTTCAGGCTCATTTGCGTGGGATTTTGGCCCCTCATTCGTATTTAAAACTGTCTTGGTAAAAGAGCGTGACGGATCTGCAAATTTTCTTTCCGCTGATAAAATATCTGTCCGGATTTCGTTATTGCCGCTTCTGGAAAAAAAAGTTGAGCTGAAATACCTCCATCTATATGGGGCAAAAATATCACTTGTCAGAAATGCGGATAAGACCCTGAATATTGATGATCTGCTAAAGCCGGAAAAGGGAAGCATCCATGTTCAATTTAAACGGATTATTATAAAAAACGGGACTGTACAGTGGTTTGATCTTGCACAGCAGAAAAACGGAGTTACAGCAACTCTCAGCAATCTCTCTCTCGTGTCGGACCTTATTGCTCCCGGACGAAAAGGTACTTTCAAACTATCCTGTGACGTTCCCGCCGCCACCGGCCCTCCGGCCCATATATCTCTTTCCGGCCAGGGGAGGCTTCCGGCTGCAGACAACTCTTTACTCGATACTGAATTGAATTTCAACGCGGACTTAAAACAGTTGGAAATTGGAAAATTCTGGCCATACTACGGGCGTTTCATACCTTTTGCAAATTCGGGAGGCAGAGTTGATTTTTCCACCAGCTTCAAGGGGAAACTTCAGGATTTTGCCGCCAAGTGCAAAATCCGGATAAACGGCGCAACGGTTAACTGGCCTGCTATTTTCCATGCGACGCTCTCTCCCCGCTCGCTACAGCTGGATTTTTCGATCAAACTTACTAAACAGCTTATTGACATCTCCTCTCTGGAAGCCGGCTTCGAAGGGTTCAGAGTTAAGGGGAGCTTTCAGATGCACGATTACGCAACAAAAGATCCGCGTATAATCGCAAAAGCATTCACACCCGACACTTTCCGTTATGAAGATGTAAAATATTATGTCCCTTACGGCATCATAGAAAAAGACACCTCCGACTACATCGAGCACAAGATTAAAACCGGTGTTTTCAAACTCGATACAGGCATTCTGGACGGCCATGTCAGTCAGATCGCTCATATGGAGATCGGCCAAAACCAAAACATACTTTCGATCAGCGGCCCTGTGGAAAAGGCCGTCCTCAGTTATGGCCCCAAGGCGCCAACTTTCAATAACATAAAAGGCACAATAGAATTGAAAGGAAAGAACTTCAATCTGATTGGCATGTCAGGCAACTTCGGGACATCTCCCTTTAAACTGAACGGCTCGATTACCGAATACAATACCGATAAACAATCAGACTATCCGGTCAGAATGGAGATAACCCCCAACGGACCGGAAGTGGCCTGGTTGGCAAAGATAGCAGGTGCCGACAAATTGGATTACGGTAACAGTTCTAAACTTATTCTGACCGGTAACGGCCATTATTCGGCCTATCGTTTGAATGGAGAATGGGATCTCAAACAGGCCTTTTACTTATTCCCAGGAGCAATTCGCAAACCGATCGGAATGCCGAATCACCTGCTATTCAGCTCTGTAATCGGCAGAGAGGACATCCGGTTGACCAGCCTGGCTTACACCCTGCCCCCTCTGATGATATCAGCCACAGCACAACTTAAGTATGGCAGACAACCCTTTCTGGATTTTGAACTGCAGTCCAATCCGTTCCAATTAAATGATTCGCTTCCTATCCTTTCCCTTTGGCAGCAGTACCGACCGCGCGGCAAGATTCAAGCTCACATCAAAGGGAGTGGAAATCCGGATAATTTCAGTGCTATGGATTACAACGGCAACATACTGTTGAACGGATTTTCCTTCCAGCCTGCCGAAAAAATAAAACCGGTCAGCGGCATCAACGGCACAATCACATTCAAGGGAAACAGCCTGGAAACATCCAGAATAACTGCTCAATACGGCAGTAGCCTGGTTACTTTGAAAGCAAATGTCAAGAGCCTGAAAAACCCCGAAGCAGAGGTCACCCTCTCTTCTCCCGAATTTTACATCCGGGACGTAGCCGCAAATCCGTCCAGATACGACGCCAGCATCCGCAGATTTAACGCCGTATTCTCCATCCGTGAAGGTGTGTACACTTTCAGAAGTATCTCGGGACTGCTCAACAGTTCTGATTTCAACATTAGCGGCACCTACCTGACCGGACTGTCAAAAGAGGCCACTTTTATTATTACTTCAAACAGACTGGACCTGGATGATCTGAAACTGTTCAAACCGTTTACAACTCTTGGTGATGACAACGCTGGTAAGGGTATCGCTACGAAAATTATGCTTAATATAGAAGCCGGAAACTATCGCAAGCTGCAATTCAGTAAGCTAAATGCGATTCTCCAGCATGAAGACGGAGTATTTCATCTCCAAAGGGTATCAGCCGGTATATTTGACGGACAGCTGTCAGCAAAGGGGGGGATTGCTTCGGATGGAGGAGAAGGAGATAGATATGATCTGAGTCTGGATCTGCTCGGAGCCGACGCTGAGAAGCTGTTTGCAGCCCTCGACATTTCCAGAGAGGTTACCGGCAGCCTGACGCTGCACGGAAACATCACTGCTCGCGGAGAGACACTTCTTGACATCAAAAAAAGTGCCAAGGGAAATGTTAACCTTCATATGAATAAAGGAAAACTGCGTAAGTTCAACACGCTTTCCAAGGTATTTTCGATTCTGAACGTTTCCCAACTGCTAAAATTCCATCTGCCTGACATGGTTTCAGGTGGTATGCCATATAACAACATCAAGGGGAACTTTTCAATTAAAGAGGGTGTATTGGCCAGCCAGGATCTGTTCATAAACAGCGATGCCATCAACATCTCGGTAGTCGGCAGCGCCGATATTGTGAAGGAGGAACTGAATTTTACTCTGGGAGTACAGCCGCTACAGACTGTGGACAAAATTGTGAATCGAATTCCGGTTGTGGGCTGGCTTTTAACCGGCAAGGAGAGGGATTTCCTGACCGCCTATTTCGAGGCCAAAGGAAAGTGGTCCGATCCGAAAGTAAGCGCAATCCCGGTGAAGTCAGTAGGCAAAGGAATTTTCAATATTTTCAGAAGAGTATTTGAATTACCTGTGAAACTGTTCACAGACACCGGCGAGGTGATACTGGGTCAGTAAATGGAATAGTTGGCTGCGTCCGAGAAGAGTTCTTTCAATAGAAGATTGTTAAGATGGTGGCCGGTCTTGTTAGCTTCAACCTTGCCAAGGATGCGGTAGCCGCTGGTATATAAATCGCCAATCAAATCCAGAATTTTATGATTGACCAGTTCCTTCTTGTATCGTAGTCCTTGCGGGTTTACAACGCTATCTTCTCCGATCGCCACTGCATTTTCCAGAGTCGCTCCTTTGGCCAATCCCACCTTGCGAATCGCTTCGAGATCCTCAAGAAAACCGAAAGTACGGGAATTGATGATCGAAAAAGCATTTTCAACATCCGTAACGCGTTTCTTCTGTTTTCCGACCGGCGCCCGAAATTCTATGGACATGGTGATGTCCAGCGTATTAAGCGGTTTCACCCGCAAATATGCATCATCCCTAGCAACCTCGACCGTGCGGAGGACTTTCAGGTAAACCCCGTTTTCCGGGAATTCATAGACCCCGGCCTTCCACATTCCTTGGTAGAACTCCCAAGCCGAACCATCCATAATTGGTACTTCCGGGCCGTCGATATAGACCAGGCAATTGGTGATACCGGAGAAATAAAAGGCGGCCATCAGATGCTCAATGGTGGAGACCGTGGCCCCGCTTTTGGCGATCAGAGTTGAAAGACGTGTGTCTGCCACCATGTCATAGCTTGCAGGAATGATAATGCCCTTGTGCACGAATGCGATGCCGAATTCACGGCGGGGAAGGAACTCAAGATTGACTGTGTTGCCGGTATGCAACCCGGTACCGGAAACTTTAAATATGCGATTAATGGTCGTCTGACGCTTTATCATGGCGGCACGACTATGGCAGATTTGTGTATCTGCGTCAACTTTCTGTTGATATCGCTATTGTTGGAGAGTATCCATCTGCTTTTTAAGCGCTTCATGTTCCAGGGCCAAACTGGAATATTTTTTTTCAAGTTCCTGAATCTGATCGAACAGGCAGGCTATTGCCTTTGCCTCAGGATCGGGCAGCCTGCCATGCTCAAGGTCAGCCCTGCCAACATCCTTTTTTTCCTGTTCCATGACCATTCTTCCTGGGATACCGACTACAGTGGCGTTTTCCGGTACCGCCTTGACCACCACCGAGTTGGAACCGATCTTGGCCCCTTTACCGACTGTAAACGGTCCAAGAATTTTTGCGCCGGAACCTATTACGACATTATCTTCCAGAGTTGGATGACGCTTTACCTTGTCCCAGGTGACCCCCCCCAGTGTCACTCCATGGTAGAGAGTCACATTGTCTCCGATCTCAGCTGTTTCGCCAATCACCACACCCATACCATGGTCAATGAAAAACTTTCGACCTATCTTGGCTCCAGGATGAATCTCTACCCCGGTTAAAAAGCGACCTAAATGGGATATGAAGCGCCCGAGAAAGAAAAATTCTCTAACCCAGAACCAGTGCGCAACACGGTAAATCCAAAGTGCGTGCAGGCCAGGGTAGCAAAAAATAATCTCCAGAACATTACGGGCCGCCGGATCACGTTCAAAAACAGAATTTATATCCTCACGAAGATTCTTTATCATGTTATTACCTCTGTATAGTCACTAAGTAACCGTGCTTTTATTCCTAGCATACCAGTAGTAAATCTGTCAAATTCATTCCGCTTTTCAACTGGAACTTCTCAAGGTGGAGTTCTCGCTCGACAAAGTTTACGTTTTTTTCTATAAATAGATCGTTGATAAATCAAATTTTCAGCCGGAGACTCTGTGATCAGCCTGAAACTTAAAGCCCCTGCCAAGATCAACTATCTTCTAAATGTCATCAGGCGCCGCCCGGATGGTTACCACGATCTACGCATGGTCATGCAACGCGTTGATCTTTGCGATGATATATCAATTACCCTGCAGGACACACCTGGCATTAAAGTTACCTGCGGTAAAAAAGGGGTGCCCGACGGCCCTGGCAACATTGCCTGGAAAGCCGCCCGAATCATGTTGGACATTGCCGACGCCAAACAGGGCGCGGCCATCGAAATTACAAAGAACATTCCTGTGGCGGCCGGACTTGGTGGCGGCAGCAGTGACGCAGCCACCGTTTTAATGGGGATGAACGAACTGCTGGAGCTGAAACTTTCAGACCTGCGGCTGATGGAAATTGGTGTAAAACTGGGAGCAGATGTCCCTTTCTTCATCTTCAAAAAAGCTGCTCTGGCTGAAGGTATTGGTGAAAAACTGACCGCTATGCCTGATATGCCTAAGGCCTGGATTCTCCTTGTTAATCCTGGCGTTCATGTATCTACGGCATGGGTATACAGGACTTTGCAGTTGACAAACTCTGGAGAGCTGAATAGACTGCCACAGTTATTTGCCTCTGTTGAAGACCTCTGCTCTATATTTTCGAACGACCTGGAAACGGTAACCATCCCAGCCTTTCCTGTCATAAATGAGATTAAGCAGAATCTGCTCCGACTTGGGGCAGTTGCTTCGCTGATGTCAGGCAGCGGCCCGACCGTTTTTGGTCTGTTTCGCGATCTGCTTGGCGCTGAGCGGGCACGAAGTGAGCTTTCAGACAATACCGGATGGTTTGTTGCGGTGGCTGAAACTCTCTGATTTGGAGCCGATCATGATGGGGCGTCGCCAAGCGGTAAGGCACCGGATTTTGATTCCGGCATTCCCAGGTTCGATCCCTGGCGCCCCAGCCAAATAAAAACGGGTTCACAAACTTTTTGTGTACCCGTTTTTTTTATCATCTGTTCGGGAACATTCGGGATTTTTTTCCCAAGCGAGATAAAAAGAGTATGACTCCAAATCAAAAATCAAACCCTAAAATATCACTGGTTTCCATTCACAACGGCCCTTCCCCGCAAGCCGTACCTCTTGCAAATGCATTTCTCAAGAGCGCGGCAACAAACAGTCCGGTTGATATTACCCTGATCGATTTCTTCACCTCACAACCTTCTGAAGAGTGCGCCCGAGCCATTTCTGAAACAGTTCCGGATGCGGTCGGCTTTTCAATGTATCTCTGGAACCGGGAATTGTGCCTGAACGTTGCAGATCAACTACGAAGATCTTTGCCAGGGGTCAGACTTTTTTCAGGGGGACCTGAAGTTACGGCCAACCCTGAGGATATTTTGAAAACAGGGGCCTTCGATTTCATCATCAGTGGTGAGGGAGAAATACCATTTTCAATATTTTGTCAGAGAATGGCTTCAGATCTGAAAATTGGTGATATCCCTGGCCTCTTCTTACAGGGGGTGCCGATGATGCCTCCTTATACCTCGACAATATCTGATATCGATAAAATCAGATCTCCCTACTTGTCAGATACCCTTGATACCCGAAGCTATTCCGGCATCCTCTGGCAGTTATCCCGCGGATGCGGTTTTTCGTGTGATTTTTGCTTCGACTCAAGCGGGCGAAGCGGCGTGCGACGTTTTTCACTGGAACGAATTGAAGCGGAATTGCACCATTTCGCACTTACAGGAGTATCTCAGGTTTTCGTGCTGGACTCGACATTCAATCAGGATGCAAAGCGCGCCAAAACCATTTTGAGGATGATCAGAAGAATTGCGCCGAGGATACATTTTCACTTTGAGGTCCGTAGCGAATTTATTGACCGCGAGATGGCAGGATTATTTGCAAAGATTACCTGTTCACTACAGATCGGACTTCAAAGCTCTGATCCTGCTGTTCTTAAACAGGTGGGGCGAACATTTTGCCCGGATGATTTCAGATCCAGAATCAACCTGCTTAATGAAAGTGGCGCCGTATTCGGGTTCGATCTGATGTATGGACTGCCAGGCGACACTTTGCAAGGGTTTCACAACAGCCTGGATTTCGCGCTTTCTCTCTACCCGAATCACCTCGACATATTCCCGCTGGCGGTACTCCCCGGCACGGCTCTTCACCTGAGAAGCGGTACCATCGGACTTGAGTGCCTCTCAACCCCACCATACACGCTGATTTCGTCAATAACTTTCAGCATTGATGACATGAAAGAGGCAAGACAGATCGCTTCAGCCTGCGATGTTTTTTATACCAGAGGAAAGGGGGTGGCCTGGTTCAATGGTGTAATGGACGTCCTGAGATTGAAACCCTCCGATTTTTTACGTCGGTTCGGAAAAATGGTGGCAATCAGGAAGGGGGACGATTTCAGTGAAAGCGACTTTGATGACCAAGATGTCTGGAGCCTGCAACGAGAATTTCTGATACAGATTTTCAGCACCAAGCGCTTGAAGCGCTTCCAACCACTGGTACTGGATCTGGTCGATTACCACTACCACTACGCCGCAGCACTTCTTTCTCCGCAGACCGAGACATCAGATGGCCTCAAACTCGGACGGGAAATGCTTGAATTCCGATTACGAAGGTCAGATTCACTCCAACTGGCGCGTTTCAACTATGAAATTCTGGATATTATTGATGTCGGCGCACCGGACATCCGCTGGATGAGTGATCACCTTAGGCAAATCGGCTCGTCCGTTGCAATTTATCCGCGCGGCAATTCTGTTTGCACACAATCATTCGACGATTCATACTACCTGTTGCTTGAATCATTGGACGGTCAGAGTGGCGCCAAGGAATTGGCGTCTAAAATGGGGATTCCGCTCGAAAAAGCATCTGAATTCCTTCTGTTCGCACTAAAGGAAGGTTTTGTGATTCCAGAGAGATAGATTGTCTTGCATGAAGCTCCAATGAAAAAATATACGAGCGTTCCTTGAAGAGCGTCAATAGGCATCATCAAAAGAGGGGTCTGCGAAAGAGGTTGCATTTCACTGAATATTTTAGTATATCTTGCATTTCAATTTTTAGCATGCAGGATAGAATACTGTTATCCTGATTCAAAGTCGATTGTTTCGTGCTGAAAGGCCCTGAATATCATGCATGACAAAATTAGAGTTTTCTCTGGAAACTCCAATCTGGACTTGGCGCAAAAGATTTGTGATTGTCTGAGCGTCCCCTTGGCTTCTGCTCGTGTGCGCTGCTTCTCAGATGGCGAAGTTATGGTAGAGATAGGCGAAAATGTGCGTGGTCGGGATGTCTACGTGATTCAGTCCACCTGCGCGCCTACCAACGACAACCTGATGGAGCTTCTGGTTATGACCGATGCGCTAAAGCGTGCATCTGCCGCAACAATCACGGCGGTTATCCCTTATTACGGCTATGCACGTCAGGATCGCAAGGCGGCTCCTCGCACACCCATTACAGCCAAACTGGTGGCAGACCTGATCACCACTGCCGGTGTTGACAGGGTAGTGACCATCGATCTGCACGCAGGCCAGATCCAGGGGTTTTTCAACATTCCGGTAGATAATCTTTATGCTGCGCCTGTGATCCTGAATTATTTGAAAGAACGCTTTAACAGCGACGAAGTGGTCATGGTCACACCTGACGCTGGTGGTACGGAGCGCGCCCGGGCATTTGCCAAGCGGCTGGGATGCAGCCTTGCAGTTATCGACAAACGGCGCACCGGACCTAACGTCGCTGAAGTAATGCATTTGATCGGCGACGTGCGGGACAAGATTGCCATTATCCTTGATGACATGATCGATACAGCCGGCACTCTTACTCAAGCCGCCAAGGCGCTTAAGGAGAACGGGGCAAAACTCGTATATGCATGCGCCACCCACGGTGTCCTTTCTGGACCGGCCATCGAACGGATAAACAATTCGGATATTGAAGAGGTCGTCCTGACCAACTCCATTCCTTTAGGTCACAGAGAGCTGACAACATCGAAGATCAGGATACTTTCGATTGCTGACCTTCTTGCCGAGGCAATCCGCCGCATCCATGAGGATGAATCGGTAAGTTCTCTTTTTGAATAGGTACTCAATAACTGATTAGAATAGGGCGAGGGCGACCCGTCACTACACGTGGAGGAAAAGTATGCAACAAAGACAGATGAACATTGAACTTCGCACAAAGACCGGGAATGGCGTAAGCCGTAGACTTCGCAACGCCGATATGGTACCGGGTGTCGTCTATGGCAAGGGTATGGATCCGATGCCGGTCAGCATAAAAAATTGCGACCTGAAGGAAGCCATGTCCGGAGAAGGTGGCCAGAACAACCTGATCACTCTGGTCGGAGGCGGAGCCTTGGACCAGTCAATGGCGATCATCGCCGATCTTCAGCGTGATGCGATAAAAAGGACGTTCAAACACGTTGACCTCCATCGCGTCAATATGAATGAGAAACTGCGCCTGACCGTGCCGGTGGTTTTGAAAGGTACGGCCGCTGGCGTCAAAGAAGGCGGACTTTTGGATCTGGCCCACCACCAACTGCACGTAGAGTGCTTGCCGGGCAACATTCCCGATCACATCGAAATCGATATCACCGAGCTGAAAATAGCGCATTCGATTCACGTCGGCGATATCAAGCTTCCGGAAGGGGTCAAGCTTCTTGACAACCCCAAAACACCTGTTGTTAGCGTTCTCGGCAGAGCCAAGGAAGATGAAGCTCCTGCTGCGGCCTGATTCAACCTAATTCAATGAGTACGTTCGTCATAGCGGGGCTGGGCAATCCCGGCCCCCAGTACCAATGGACCCGCCACAATGCGGGTTTCCTTTTTTTGGATCGGTTGGCAAGCCAGGAGAATATCCCTGTTACCCGAAAAACATTCTCCAGCCTCGCAGGTGAATGGTGCTATGGCGAACATCGCCTGATACTGATCAAACCACAGACCTTTATGAATCTCTCCGGCAGAGCGGTAATGCAGGCATTGCAGTTTCATAAGCTCCCCCTGACACAGCTGATTGTTGTTCATGACGAACTTGACATCCCCTTCGGTTCAGTGCGCCTCAAACAGGGTGGCGGTCATGGTGGCCACAACGGACTCCGCTCCATCATGGAACTGCTTGGAAACGGTGATTTTATCCGTTTGCGGATCGGAATAGGCAGGCCTGTCCACGGAGATACGTCTAGCTATGTACTTGGAAATGTACCACCGGATCAGATGGAACAAATGCCCCGCATACTCGACGGTGGTCGCGATATTTTGGAAATGCTGCTGAAAGATGGGCTTCCAAAAGCGATGAGCCTGAACAACAACAAAAACTTTCTTGAAAGCTAAAATCCTTTTTGCCGCAGAGGAGAGAGAGAGCAGAGAGCTTATTTCGGAGCATTCCATCGCTGTTTTGCCTGCTGTAAAGTAACAGTTTTTAATTATATTTATTATTCTCTCTCTCCTCTATCGACGAAAGGTTTGTATTTATGGGTTTCAACTGTGGGATTGTCGGATTGCCCAATGTCGGCAAGTCTACTATTTTCAACGCACTTACATCTGCCGGGGCCGAATCGGCCAACTACCCATTTTGCACCATAGAGCCAAATGTTGGCATAGTTCGGGTTCCGGACCGGCGAATGGACCAGTTGTCAGCCATTGTCAAGCCGCAGAAGATCCAGCCGACTACCATTGAATTCGTTGATATTGCAGGCCTGGTCAAGGGGGCCAGTCAGGGTGAGGGCCTGGGCAACCAGTTCCTGGGACATATTCGCAGTGTGGATGCCATCGTACACGTTGTGAGATGTTTTGATGACGATAACGTAGTGCATGTTAACGGTCGTATTTCACCTGCCGATGACATCGAAACCATCAATACCGAACTTGCTCTTGCAGACCTGGATACAGTTGAGAAGAAGTTGCAACGGACAGAGAAGATGTCTCGAAACGGTGATCGTAAAACCAAGGAAGAGTTTGAATTTTATCTTCGAGTACGAGGAGTTCTTGAAAAAGTTCAGAAACTGCACGGCGTTGCACAGAGTGAAGATGAGCGTATCTGGCTGCGTGATCTGCACCTTTTGGCAGATAAGCCTGTCCTGTATATTTCCAACGTAGCCGAAGATGATCTGGAAGGAAAACATCCCACAGTCGCTCAGGTACGCGAAATTGCCGCGTCTGAGGGGGCCGGGGTTGTGGTTATCTGCGGCAAACTTGAAGCAGAGATTGCAGAACTGGACGGCGATGAAAAGCAGGCGTTTCTGTTGGACATGGGGCTGGCTGAAGCCGGACTGGATCGGCTGATCCGAAATGGATATGCGCTTTTGGGGTTGATAACCTATTTTACTGCCGGTGTCAAAGAGGTGCGGGCCTGGACCATTGTGAACGGCACTAAAGCCCCCCAAGCCGCAGGAGTGATTCATACCGATTTTGAAAAGGGTTTCATACGGGCCGAGGTTATAGGATTCGATGACTATATAGCCTGTAACGGAGAGAGCGGAGCCAAAGAAAAAGGGCTGATGCGACTGGAGGGGAAGGAATATCTGGTTAAAGACGGAGACGTAATGCACTTCCGCTTTAATGTCTGATTCCAGTTTTTTTGCGGCATTCAAAAAATAAAAGCCCCGGCCTGAGCCGGGGCTTTTGAGTGCCAGATGTTTGCGGGGAATTAGGCCCGTGTTACATTAGCTGCCTGAAGACCTTTTGGTCCCTTGACGATATCGAAGTTGACCGAATCGCCTTCGGCCAAGGATTTAAAACCTTCGCCGGAGATGGCGGAGAAGTGCACGAAGATGTCCTCGCCCTGCTCCTGCTCAAGAAATCCAAAACCCTTGCTGTCGTTAAACCACTTCACTCTACCTGTTGTCATGCCACTACTCCTTCTGTCCTGCTTGTTTAATGCACTCGCGATGTCGCGAGTGTGCGAAATGCCAGAAAAATAAGAACCCCAAGGGGTATAAAATAACTAAAGGGCTCATTTACTTTAAAAGATTATAAACAGTAACATAGTTTTTACAGTTTGTATGCATAAAAAATCATGGAATAATAATTTAATTTCAATCCGTTGATTGTAACGTGGAATATTCAACAGAATCCATACATATCTTTCCTTTCGGCTTTCCCTTTTATATTGAGCAACAATACAAGCTGTGTTATTCTAAACAGCTATTTTGTCATTATCCAACTCTCGGGAGATAAATATATGTTCAGTTCCATTATAAAAAAATTCATCGGCAGCAAGAACGATCGCGAGATCAAGAAGATGTGGCCTGTAGTCGAGAAGATAAACGGATTAGAGTCTGCTATTTCAAAACTTTCAGACGACCAGCTCAAAGCAAAGACATCCGAGTTCAAGGAGCGCCACGCTAAAGGCGAGAGCCTGGATTCGTTACTCCCTGAAGCATTCGCCGTCTGCCGCGAGGCAGGGATACGTACGCTTGGAATGCGCCATTTCGACGTGCAGTTGATAGGAGGCATGGTACTCCACTCCGGAAAAATTGCCGAAATGAAAACAGGGGAAGGAAAAACACTTGTCGCCACCCTCCCTGCATACCTTAATGCCATTTCCGGCAAAGGTGTTCATGTTGTAACAGTCAACGACTATCTGGCGAAACGAGATTCCGAATGGATGGGGCGGCTGTACGGTTTTCTCGGCCTCACTGTCGGCATCATAGTCCATGGCATTGAAGATGAACAGCGCCGGGAGAACTATGCTGCAGATATTACCTACGGCACAAACAACGAATTCGGTTTCGACTATTTGCGTGACAACATGAAGTTTGCCCTGGAGGACTACGTTCAACGTGGTTTTAACTACGCTATCGTTGACGAAGTCGATTCGATTCTGATCGATGAGGCCAGAACACCGTTGATTATTTCCGGGCCGACAGAAGATTCGACCGACAAGTACTACGTCATAGACCGGATCATTCCGAAACTGGAGAAGGGCGCCGTTCTTGAGGTTGAGGCAAACACACTCTCAGGCAAGAGAAAACAGTATACCGGCGACTTCACCATCGATGAGAAAGCAAAGAGCGCAAACCTGACCGAACAGGGGGTTCTCAAAGTAGAAAAACTCCTTAAGATTGACAACCTCTACGACCCGCGCAACATCGAGATCCTGCACCATGTCAACCAGGCGTTGAGAGCTCATGCAATGTACAAGATAGATGTTGATTACGTGGTTAGAGACGGCGAGGTGATGATTGTTGATGAGTTCACCGGTCGCCTCATGCCTGGACGGCGCTGGTCGGACGGATTGCACCAGGCGATTGAGGCCAAGGAAGGAGTCAAGATCGAGAATGAAAACCAGACTCTGGCTACGATCACCTTCCAGAACTATTTCCGCATGTACGGTAAGCTTTCGGGCATGACCGGCACCGCCGACACCGAGGCTGAAGAGTTTCATAAAATATACAAGCTCACTGTCACCGTAATACCTACCAACCGGCCACTTCTGCGCCCCGATTATCCTGATGTCATCTATAAAACCGAGATGGAGAAGTTCAAGGCCGTAATAGAAGATATTAAAGGACATTATGCAGCCGGACAGCCCTGCCTGGTCGGCACGATCTCGATTGAAAAATCGGAGACACTTTCGGAACTGCTGAAGCGGCAGGGTGTTCCACATCACGTGCTTAACGCGAAACAGCATGAACGCGAAGCGGAAATAGTCGCCCAGGCAGGCCGCAAGGGAGCCATCACCATAGCAACCAACATGGCCGGCCGCGGCACCGATATTGTGCTGGGGGGCAATCCAGACGCCCTGGCAAAACAGTGGCTGCGGGCCAATCCGGATGCGACCGATGAGCAGTATCAGGAAGTTTTTAAAAGGTTCGAGCTCGAGTGCGCCGCCGAACATGTAGAAGTTATCAAGCTCGGCGGCCTGCACATTCTAGGCACCGAAAGGCACGAGTCCCGCAGAATTGACAATCAGCTGCGTGGTCGTTCCGGTCGCCAGGGAGATCCCGGCTCTTCCAAATTTTTTCTCTCTTTGGAAGATGATCTTTTGCGGATTTTTGGTTCGGAGCGGGTTGCAAAAATCATGGATCTACTGAAGATTGAAGAGGGAGAAGCCATAACCCATGGCATGATCACCAAATCCATTGAAAATGCCCAGAAAAAGGTTGAGGCGCACAACTTTGATATCCGCAAGCACCTGATAGAATACGACGACGTCATGAACAAGCAGCGCGAGGTGATCTATACCCAGCGTCGCGAAATTCTGGCCGGGCTTGACATACGCGAGAGTTTTGTCGAGATGCTGGACGAAACCATTGAAGATATCGTTTCTACCTATGCCATAGAAAAGAGCCCGGCGCACGAGTGGGATTGGGATGCCATCAGCGAGATAATATACAAATGTTTCAATCTGCAGCTTGATCTTCCGCAGGAATTATTGAGCCGTCTTGTCCCCTCCAATTTCCGGGACACCCTCAAGGAGCAGGCCCACGCAGCCTTTAAAGCCAGGGTCGAAGAGTTTGGCGATGAACTGCTGGATTACCTTATCAAAAGGATTATGCTGCAAGCCATCGATACTCACTGGAAGGATCATCTCCTGAATATCGACCATCTTAAAGAAGGAATAGGACTGAGGGGCTACGGCCAGAAAGATCCTAAACAGGAGTACAAAAAAGAGGCGTACAACCTCTTCATGGAGTTGATAATCCGTATCAGGGAAGAGGTGGTCGAGAGAATATTCTGGGTTCAACTCGACCGTAGCGGGGAAGAAGTCGAAGAGCTCGAAGAAGAGCAGCGGAGCAGAAAACTGGTCTATAATCTTGCGGGGAGCGATGAACGGGCTAATGAGCCGGCTAAAAGCCAGAAGGTCGCAGGCCGCAACGATCCATGCCCCTGCGGGAGCGGAAAAAAATTCAAAAAATGCTGCGGGAAGTAGTGGCTGATAAAGATCAAGATCAAGATCAAGATCAAGGTTAAGTTTAAGGTTAAGATTTTTCTCAACCTCAACCTTAACCTTAACCTTAACCTTAACCTTAACCTTAACCTCAACCTCAACCTCAACCTGAACCTGCTCCCGGAGGAGTCATCATGGATATCAAGGGTTTTCAATTTTCAGCCGTTGAGGCTGCAATAAAGAAACCGGGTCGTAAAGATTTGGCCCTGATTTTCTCTGAAGTTCCGGCCACGGCCTGCGCCGTATTCACACTGAACAGAGTCAAAGCGGCTCCGGTGCTATTATCTGAAGAGCGCATCAAGAGCGGCGCCGCACAGGCCCTGATAGTCAACAGCGGCAATGCCAACGCCTGCACAGGCGATAACGGTCTCATCGCCGCCAGAGAGACATCGCTTCTTGTTGCCGCCGGACTTGGAATTTCCGATTCGTCCGTTCAGGTATCTTCCACCGGCGTCATAGGGTTGCAGATGCCTATGGAGCGGATACGGGCTGCAATTCCGGGACTGATCGAAGGACTTCCTTCGGGCACCCTTGATGATATTGCAGAGGCGATAATGACAACCGATACATTTCCAAAGTTGGAAGCGCGTAGCGGTAAAGCTGGAGGGATCAGTTACACCGTGGCCGGTATCGCCAAGGGGGCAGGCATGATAATGCCCAACATGGCCACAATGCTTTCATTTATCATCACTGACGCCGCAATAGAGCCGGCCTTTTTGCAGCAGTCATTCCGGCGGTCCGTGGACAACTCCTTCAATTCCATTACAGTCGATGGCGACATGTCCACCAATGACACCTGCCTGATGTTGGCCAATGGCTTGGCCGGCAATCCTTCCATCGTTGCTGCAACTCCGGAAGCCGAAGAGTTCGACTCTCTTCTGAACGACGTCTTGCTGTCACTGGCCAAACAGATTGTAAGGGACGGAGAAGGCGCCACCAAATTTGTAGAAGTTCGGGTAAGCGGAGCCAGAGAAAACGCCGATGCCAGGAAGGTTGCCATGGCAATAGCCAACTCCAGCCTGGTCAAGACAGCTTTTTACGGTCAGGATGCAAACTGGGGACGAATCTTTGCCGCCGCAGGATATTCGGGCGCCGATGTAGACCCGTCCAGGCTGTCGCTCCGCTTCGACGATGTCTTCATGGCCAGGAACGGCGTCTTCTCCGGCGGGGATGCGGAAGCTCGCGGCACCGAGATCCTCAAAAAGAGAGAATTCACCGTAACGATCGACCTCGGGCTTGGTGACGGTTCGGCGACTGTCTACACATCCGACCTGTCTCACGAGTATGTAAGCATCAACGCCGATTACCGGACTTGACAGGGTAACAGGTCAAGCAGACCTATCCACCCTCCTGGCCTCCACGTTTGGGGGCTTTTTAATCTTTAAAGGAAAACAACTGTGCGCCTTCTCCGCGCGATTCTTATACTTTCAATTTTAATCAATTCCGATGTGTCGCTTGCGGCTGATGATCTGATGATGGAGTTAGGGCGGGCAGCCACTATCGACCTGATGCTGGATAACGCCATCCGGCAAGGTCTGATTTCCGGAGGGGTAATTGCTGTCGGTAATCATGAAGGCCTTCTCTACAGTTCGTCTCGCGGCGAGATATATCCTGGTGGGACAGCCACTCCCATTGATGAGCGAACCATCTTTGATATAGCCTCGCTGACCAAGGTCATTGCTACTGCCCCGTCCGTGATGAAACTCCTCGAAAACGGCCGAATCACGCTGATGGATCCTCTCAGCCGCTGGTTCCCTGAGTTTGAGGGAACCGGGCGTGAAGAGATCACAATCCTCAACCTGCTGACACACACCTCCGGCCTGGACGACGCAACACTCTCTAAAGTTACCCCTATTAAATCGGCAATTCAGAATGCCGCTTTACAAAAAAACTGGAATCCCTTCGGAAACCGCTTTCGATATGCAGACATCAATTTCATTCTGCTTGGAGAGCTGGTTCAGCGGGTATCCGGACAGTCTCTTGACCGCTTTTCTAACGAACAGATCTTTGCGCCGCTCGGCATGGCCGATACCATGTTCATCCCTCCGGCAGAGAAGATCCATTCCATCGCTCCCACCATCGGACCGGACAATCTCTTGAGAGCCGGAATCGTTCAGGATGAAAACGCCCGTCTCCTGGCCGGAGTAGCAGGCCATGCCGGGCTTTTCAGCACCGCATCCGACCTCTCCCGTTTTGCCGTCATGCTGCTCGATCAAGGAGAATTAAACGGCGCGCGTCTATTCAGTCAACGTGTCGTGACACAGATGACCGCTCCCTATTTTTATAGCGGCGGCAGGGTTGTGCGGGG
>JAQTRC010000145.1 GCA_028712665.1 Desulfuromonadaceae bacterium | reverse complement strand
TTTTTCACCCTGCGGCTGAAAATCGGCCCGGTCCGCTGCAAATATGGCCTGTTTTTGCATTTTAGTTCGCTCCTTTTTTGTAGATGTGGTCACAGGAAGGTTTTCCTCTTCCGGGTGATCTATTGCGACCTCCAGAGGGGGCAGTATCCCCTTCATGGCTTTCTTCCAGATCAGAGGCATCGAGGTTTTCGAATAATGCAATGGTCTGACGCCCCTCATCTGAGCAGCCCCATTCTCTACCAGGTAATATTTATCGCGGTATGACACCAGGATCTGGCTGCCGATCTCGGCCACCTTGAATCCCGATGATATCTTGTTATCCAGCCAGAACGTTACTGGTTCTTCCATAGATCTGTTCTCCTTTTTATCCGGTAAATCGGTTTGAGCCTCAAATCGTCAACTCAGCTCAATCTTCGTACTCGGTATATTTCTTCGCACTTCCTCGTACTTTCTCCGCTGGATATTTCCTTTCGTTTATCGCTATCTTTCTCTCTACAGCGTCATACAGATTGATTTCAAGTTTGTCGGAAATTCTGACCAGATAAATCAGGATATCTGCCAGTTCCTCTTCGACCGCCTGGCGCGTCTTGTCAGCAAGAAGATGGCTCTGATTGCCCTCAACCCACTGAAAATGTTCTATAAGTTCTGCGGCTTCCGCGATGAGAGCCATGGAAAGGTTTTTTGGGGTGTGGTATTGATCCCAGTCCCGTTCTCTGGCAAACTCTCTGAGACAATCGCGGAGTGTTTCAAGTGAATTGATCGGCTTGTTGGGGTTCATAATTTCCCTTTAAACGGGTCTGTTTGGCAATCAACAATTCTATCAGCTTGTAATTGAGACCAGAAATGCCATGATAATTGACGGATGATCGACTATTAGCAGAATTCAGGCCGGCATACCATAAAAAACAGATGAGTGTTTCCTCTGCTTTTATATTTTCCTTAATAATTTAATCCGCAGGGAGGATCGCGGATTGGCAGGCCGGATATTTAAATGGCTTCGCTTTTATCATCAGTCAGCATAAATGACCTCGAAAATTTCTACGGTATTCCTTTTACCCTTCACCTGTAATGTGCCGAATTCCATGAATGAGAAACTCTCTGTTTTCATTGGTGCTACAGCATCATAAACGCTACGGGTTACCAGGATTTGGCCGCTCCTGGCAAGCCCCTGAAGTCGCGATGCGATATTAACCTCGTCACCGATGGCTGTATAATCCATATGCTGCGACGATCCGATATTGCCGACAACTGCCTCGCCGGAACTGATTCCGATCCCGGTGCCGAAATTCACTCGGATCCAGGGGGCGGGTATCGTATTGAGGCATCGCTGCATATTGATAGCCGCTAATATTGCACAGAGTTCCTGATTTTCCAGATCCGACGGCGCACCGAACATTGCAACAATCATGTCCCCAACAAATTTATTAACCGTACCATGATGCTCGAATATCACCGAAACGAGATGGGTGAAGTATTCATTAAGGTAAGAGACTATCTCTTCGGGGTGAAGTTCCTCGCACTTTGTTGAAAAATTGCGTATGTCTGAGAATAGCATCGTTATCCTGCGCTTTGAAGTGTTTAACGACACCCCCTCTTTCGCATTAATGACCGCCTCTACAACCTGAGGAGAGAGATAGCGGCCGAGGTTGTTCTTGATCTGGAGTTGACGCAGCCTGTTTTCGTGCAAAAGGGCGTTTTCAATAGCGGATGTCGCCTGGATGGCGAGTACGGAGAAGAGTTTGAGATCCTGCGAGGTATAGTTGACATTCAACGTATTGCTGATGTTGATCACTCCAATGGCCCTATCCTTGGCCATCAACGGTGCGCATATCAAAGAGTATAACTGTAATGAGTGAGGTTTGTAGCGTGGATCGGCGGAGACATTATTTACAATTTCAGGTTTTCCTGATCTGAATATGTGTCCGGCAATACCTTCATTCGGATGCATGGAGAGTTTCGGCTCATTCGACTCACCCACTCCCAGCACTACTTCAAGAAGATCGGTCTGTTCGTTGTAGAGCATGACGGACGCGCTTGTCAATGGGATCAGAAGAGCGGTCTCCTCAAGAACGAGGCGGGCAACCCCTTTGGCATCAAGACATGTTGACATCTTCTCGGCAAAACCATAGAGAAAGTTGATCTCACGGTATTTATCAAGAGCCTCTGACGCAAGTGTTTTCCGCTCGTTTTCCCGTTGCGCCAGATATGAGATAAAGTTGGCCACGGCGGAAACCTTCCCCTCTCCGCACACCCAGCCGATAACCTCTTCGTCAAGCATGACCGGAAGACGGAGGGGGGGAGGAATCTTGCAGGAGGTTGAACCGTCGGGATCACCAAGATCTTTTAGCAGTACCTTTCCCTTAATATCCTCAATTGAGATGGTACTCTTTGTATCCGCGATCAGAGCCTGCAGGAGATCAAGGGCATCATCTCTGGCGATCAATTTTTTCAGACTTATTTTCTGCATGTTTTCAACCTGATCGAAACCGGTACTTGCAACTGCCCATGTTTATCCTTTTTGCATACATACATCAATCTTAAAACGATCATTTCTCTTCAAAGCATTACGCCCCATCAATCGTATAGAATGAAAGGGGCGTTTTTTATTATTCGACAGAGAAGGGGTTGAAGCGATTAAACCTAACCAGGGCCGGCGCAGAACGCTGGAGACGGATACCGGCTATTTTTTCCCGACCTTTAAATTCTCCCCCCTCACCCACGCATCGATTGAGCCCGGCTCCATCGGTTTAGAGAAGAGGAACCCCTGGCCAAACTGGCACTCCAGTCCCTTCATCTGCTCCAATTGGTGGTCCAATTCCAATCCCTCGGCGATTACATCAAAATTAAGACTTCTGGCCAGCGACATTATCGACAGAATAATCTCCTGGTTGTCCCCTTTTGCGGTCAGCTTGTTTATAAACGAGCGGTCTATCTTGAGCGCATCGATCGGAAGGCTGTGCAGATAACTGAGCGAAGAATAACCGGTACCGAAGTCGTCTATATGGATATGCACCCCCATTGCGCGGAGCCGGTTCATTGTTGTTATCGCCACATCGACATTTTTCATCAGCATGCTTTCAGTTATCTCGATTGCCAGGCTGTGCGGAGCAACCCCAGACTCCTTAAGAATCTGATCCACCAGATCTGCAAGATTCGTCTGTTCAAACTGCTTGCTTGAGATGTTGATGCTCATCTTCAGGTGTGGCTGAGATGGGAAGCGCATCTGCAGCGCTCCGAGTTCGCGGCATGCCTCCCGCAGGATCCATTCACCGATCTTGATGATCAACCCGGTTTCTTCGGCCAGGGGGATAAACTCAGTGGGATAGACCATGCCGCGCGTTGAATGATTCCATCGGACAAGCGCTTCGAAGCCAACCAGCCGATGTGTTTGGAGATCAACAATGGGCTGATAGACCAGGGCCAGTTCATTGTTGTCCAATACGCCGTGCAATTCTGATTCGAGCTTGATCCGGTCGATGATGTTCGAGTGCATACCGGTATCGAAGATCTCCGAAGATCCGCTACCCCGTTTCTTAGCCTCATACATGGCAATATCGGAATCGCGAAGAACCTGCTCTGCCCGTTCATAGGACCCTGTGCCAAGAGCAATCCCTATACTGACGGTCACATATACAAGGTGCCCCTCTACCATGAACGGAATCGACAGTCTGTGATGTATCCGGTCGGCAACTTCAACGACGTCTTTCAACTCGTTGACATCCTCCAGCAGAACGGAAAACTCGTCTCCGCCGAGTCGTGCGACACTGTCTCCCGGTCTGATACAGTCGATCAGTCTGTGCCCCACCGCAACGAGAAGTTTGTCACCGATAAGATGGCCAAGGCTGTCATTAACTATTTTGAAGCGGTCTATGTCGAGAAAAAGGACGGCATAAAGCGGCCCGCCGCGGCGTGTGGAGGTGGTGATGACATGCTGCAGACGGTCCAGAAACAGGGACCGGTTAGGCAGGTCTGTCAGAGCATCGTGGAAGGCGTTGTAGACCAGTTGCTCGGTAGTTTCCTTCCTCGACGTAATATCCGTCTGGGATCCGGCAATACGGTACGCCTGTCCGGACGCATCTCTGACAGCCAGCCCGCGGGTCAACATCCATCGATAAGAGCCGTCCCTGTGCATAATACGGGATTCATCCTCGAAATGAGAGTTACGCTCGCTGATATGTGCAGAGATCCTGGACTCCATTTGTGGGCGGTCATCGGGATGGACACGGCTAAGCCATTCCTCAGGCTGATGCCCGATTTCATTATCGGCATATCCCAGCATCGATTTCCAGCGGCTGGAAAAATATATGGCATTATTCCGCAAATCCCAGTCCCACAAACCGTCATTCGAACCCTGGGCCGCAAGGGCATAGCGTTCCTCACTCTCACGGTGGGCCTCTTCCGACTTTTTGCGTTCAGATATCTCATCCACAAGTTTTGCATAGCCGTCAAGGAGTGATTTGCTCATATCATTGAAATGCGAGGCGAGTTCTCCGAACTCGGTCTTGTCAATGTATTCGATTTTATAACCAAGTTTACCCGATGCAATCATCCGTGTAGCGTCGAGCAGAGAATTGATGGGTCTGGCAACTGTCCGGGTCAGGTAGACAGCGACAATGATGCCGAGGATGAGCGCCATCAGCATTGTTGCCACCAGGGCCGTTTTAACTCTCGATACCATCTGGATTGCATCCAAAGTCACGGTTTTAAGCCTGCTGCTCGCCAGCATGGACATATCTTCGGTCTTTAGGAGGAGCTTGTTGCCGATGCGGGACGCTTCGAGTTTGTTTTTATTGGTTTGCCCAGTATTATTTGCGGAGGCGCTATTGTAGAAGCTTATGGAATTCCTGTAATCGCCAATCAGGGTCCGTACTTCATCAATCTGACGGGCGATCTCGGGAAGATGATGGCAGGAGCTGCATTTGCCGGCAACCTGTTCGAGTTTTGCAACATCCTCAAGTATCAAATCCGGTTTGCTGGCTGATTCCGTATCGACCATGTAAATATCTGACTGCAGCATCAGTACCGATTTAAGCAACTGCTGTCTGAGGGTTTCTATCTGGTGAAGGTTGATAAGACGGCTGTGTATGTCGTTCGTATTTCTTACGTGTACGAAAGCAAACAGGGCGCCAAGTGATGAGATCAGAAACGCCACCAGGAATGATAATAGTATTCTGCGCTTCATTTTTCGGCCACTTTCACGAACAATCTCCTGAGTAGGCTACAGGAAGTAACATCCCCGGCATCGTGTCCCTATTTAATAAAAAGGAAACAGAGCGCAAAACTAGAGAATGACGTTTCTGAAAACAAACAGCCGGAACGGGTGTCATGGCGCCTCCCCTCTGTTTTAATTAAAATTTGAGGCACCATATCACAACTTTGGAAAAGCACAAAAGTAAAGTGACATTTGTAAGCATCCTCCGTTAATTTATCAGTTCAGACGCAAAAGCGCCCCATCACATTTTAGATGATGGGGCGCTTTTTTTATTATTCCCGGCGGCGACCTACTTTCCCACACAG
>JAQTRC010000047.1 GCA_028712665.1 Desulfuromonadaceae bacterium | reverse complement strand
TCGTTATCCTTGAACTTGACACCGGGACGCTCATCGCGATCGTCAAAAAGAACTTCAATCCCGAGCTTTTCAAGCTTTAAGTAAATCTCCTCAGCGGCGGCCATGACCCCCTGGTCCTTTGTGTTTATCGCGACTACCGAACAGTGGAACGGCGCTATGGGTAGCGGAAAGATAATGCCATTTTCATCGTGGTTCTGCTCAATGGCGGCCGCAACCGTACGCCCGATTCCGATGCCGTAACAACCCATGAAAATAATCTGCTCCTTGCCATCGGCATCCAGATAGGTGGCGTTCAGAGCTTTGGAGTATTTTATCCCGAGCTTGAAAACATGGCCGACCTCTATTCCACGCCACATCTCAAGCTTGCCTGCTTCACAACGGGGACAGGGGTCTCCGGCTTCAACGTTTCTAAGGTCAACAATGCGTTCAACATTAAAATCACGCCCAAGGTTGGCATTGGTAAAGTGCGTGTCAATCTCATTGGCGCCGATAACCGAATTGGTCATTCCCTGCACGAATAGATCGGCGATTACCGTGACATTTTGCTTAAGTCCGACCGGCCCGAGAAACCCGGTTGGCGAACCGGTTATCCGCTGCACCTCTTCTTCGGTGGCCATACGGATTTCGTTCCACCCCAGGCAGTTTTTAAGCTTGATCTCGTTCAGTTCGTGATCGCCGCGCAGTAGCGCCATGACAAAATCGTCATTGCCGGAGCTGTAAACAAGAGCCTTGATGGTTCGATCCGTCGGGAGTCCAAGGAAACGGGCGACATCAACAATAGCCTTCATGTCAGGAGTAGCGGTTTTAGTAATCGGCAACTGGGCGTCCCCGGTTAATAACTCCGGAGGTCTGGATTCGGCCTTTTCGACATTTGCGGCGTAGCGGCATGAATCGCACGAGACAATAGCATCCTCTCCGGATTCGGCCAGCACCATGAATTCGTGCGACGACGATCCCCCTATGCTGCCGGTATCCGCCTCGACGGCGCGGAAGTTAAGGCCGCAACGTTCAAATATCCGGACGTATGCATCATACATCTTGTCATAGGAGAGATCCGCAGCCGTGCTGTCCACATCAAACGAATAGGCGTCCTTCATGATGAATTCGCGACCCCGCATCAGGCCGAACCTCGGCCTGATCTCGTCGCGGAACTTGGTCTGGATCTGGTAGAAATTTACCGGCATCTGACGGTAACTCTTTATCTCCCGCCTCACCATGTCGGTGATGACCTCTTCATGGGTCGGCCCCATGCAGAAGTCGGTATCTTTTCTGTCCTTGAAGCGGAGCAACTCCTTGCCATAGAAAGCCCAGCGACCGGACTCCTGCCAAAGCTCGGCAGGCTGGACGCTCGGCATCAGCATTTCGATGGCGTCGGCCTTGTTCATCTCCTCGCGAACGATGTTTTCAAACTTGCGGATCGAGCGGAGTCCGAGCGGCAGATAGTTGTAAATCCCGGCAGCCAGCTTGCGGATCATGCCGCTCCTCAGCATCAATTGGTGTGAAATTACTTCGGCATCGGACGGAGTTTCTTTAAGTGTTGGTATAAAGTAGCGTGAATAAAGCATTGTAACCTCATGATTGTATGTGATTTGACAAAGTTAAGGCTTGTTGCATTCGCAAATTCTCAAAAACATCCCCTCCCCCCTTGCGGGGGAGGGTTAGGGTGGGGGGGGGAGGTTGACATGAAATCAGAACGTTGCACCTTCACCCACCCCCTGACCCCCTCCTTTAGGCCCTTTGGGTCCGTCAAGGGAGGGGGGAAAGACAGAGTATCAAAGCTTGTTTATTTCTTCGATCAGCGCGTCTGCAAGCTCCCCTTCCGGAACCTTGCGGACAATTTCTCCATGCCGGAAAAGGAGCCCCTCCCCTTTTCCGCCCGCTATGCCGACATCCGCCTCGCGAGCCTCTCCGGGGCCATTTACCGCACAACCCATCACCGCCACGGTTATCCGTTTATCAACCCCCTGCAGGCGGCGCTCAACCTCTTCGGCAACATTGATCAGATTTATCTGGCAGCGGCCGCAGGTGGGACATGAAACAAAATTTACCCCCCGTTGACGCAACCCCAGGCTCTTTAATATTTCGTACCCTACCCTTACCTCGTCAAGCGGATCGCCAGTCAGCGAAACGCGCATCGTGTCGCCGATACCATCGGCCAGCAATATGCCGAGTCCGACCGATGACTTGATGGTGCCGGAAAAAATGGTTCCGGCTTCGGTGATGCCTATATGCATCGGGTAATCGACCTGACTCGAAAGCGTACGGTAGGCGGCCACCGTCTTCATAACATCTGATGCTTTAAGCGAAACCTTGATCTCCCGGTAGTTCAGATCCTCAAGGATGCGGATATGCCCGAGGGCGGATTCGGACATCGCTTCGGCTGTCGGGTGCCCGTATTTCTCAAGCAGTTCCTTTTCGAGAGAACCTGCATTGACACCGATCCTGATCGGAACCTTCCTCTCTGCAGCCGCTTTTACAACCTCGGCCACCTTCCACCTGTCGCCGATATTCCCCGGATTGAGGCGCAGCCCGTCTATACCTGTTTCGAGCACCCTCAGGGCCAGCTTGTAATCAAAATGTATGTCGGCGATGACCGGAATCGGACTGGCGGATTTGATCTGTCCCAATGCGACTGCAGCATCCATATCAGGCACGGCGCAGCGGACAATCTCGCACCCTGCAGCGGCCAGGCCCGCAATCTGGGCAAGTGTCGCGGCGATATCCCGCGTGTCGGTAGAACACATCGACTGAACCGAACAGGGGGCGTCACCACCCACTGCAACCGCACCTACATGTATCTGTCTTGTCGTCTTTTTCATAGGTGCGCATAGTGCCAAACAGAGGCGGATAAGTCAAGAAGGAGAGAAATCATTCCGGCGCGACCTCAGTTGAAGCCGGTTTGAGCAGAGTAGAGCCGATGGCTCCGATCAGCGCTACCGCAGCAGCCAGAATATAGGCCGTGGTGAAGGAGCCGAAGGAATCGGCCATGGCTCCTGCCAGACTTGGCGCAATCGCCTGGCCGATTCCGAAAAATAGTGTGATGAAGCCGAGTGCGGCAGGGGCAAGGCGCGCTCCGAGGATGTCGCCGCAGGTGGCGGCCATGATGGCCGGAATGCTCCAGGCTGTAAAGCCGAACATAATCGCAGCGACTGTAAACCCGGCCGGGGTTGGCCAGAGTGCAAAGATGGCAAAAGCTGCGGTGTGGATAAGATAGACGGTAATCAGGGCGCGGCGTCTGCCGATAATATCCGAAACCATACCCCAGGCGATTCCGCAGAAGATGCTGGCCCACCCCATGTTCATGAAGAGAACGCCGGCAGCCTCACGGCTGTACCCCCCCTCTCCTACCAGACGTTTGATGAAGAAGGTCATGAAGATGATGTAGGAGAATCCGTTCGCCATGTATACAAGACCCAGGCGCCATACCGGGGCCGAGCGGTAAACCAGCCCCCATGCCAGGCCGGTTTTGGCGGCTGTCGGCGCTGCGCGCTCAACGGGATTGACAGCCGCAGGCTGACGGATGAAAAAATAGGCCAACAGTGCGATAACAGCGGTGGCGGCGGCGTAATAGTACCAGCAGACCCTCCACCCTGCGGCGCCATAAGCGGCAAGAAGATGCGGCACAAGCGGACCGACCGTTATAAGTCCGAGCGAGGAGCCGGTCACGGCAATTCCGGAGGCGAGTCCGCGGCGGTTGGTCGGAAACCACGCCCCCCACATCCCCATGACCGCCACGTTGGCGGCGCCGCTGCCGAAACCGGTCACGCAACGCCAGGCGGCTGCAGACAGAAAAGTATTCGAGAGTCCGGTCATGACCATACCGATCGCAACAAAGATCAGCCCGACCACCGCTACCCGTCGTGGGCCAAACCGGGCGGAGAGCGCGCCGCCGATAACCGAGAGGGTCAGGTAACCGATCAGATTTATCGAAGCCATGAACCCGGCCTGGGTATTGTCCATCCCCAGCCCTGTCTGCATGGCCGGGAGGACGGCCGTGTAGCCGAACCGCCCCAGCCCGAGAGCGCCCAGTATAACCAGGGTGCCGACACCCAGGACTACCCAGCAGTAGTAATCATAAGGGGTGCTGATCTGCCCGCCTTGCCGTTCACTGCTCATCGCCCCTCCGGAGGTCCAGCTTTTGGTATGTTAGCATCGTCAATGGCTCTCGAGCGGAACAGGAAAACAGACATTATGGGGCAGATTTGCCTTAGCTCCGCATTTTGTGCATGAAACCGTCGGGTTGTCGGTCAGATGCTTAACTTCCATGATCAGCCCCATATTGGAGAGCCAGCAAATATGACCTTTATGCATTTCTCCACAGCTGCATTGCATCCCGGAGTCATCACTGTCAATTTGATCTGTCATGGTTGCCTCTCTGCTTATACCAATTCCATATCAAGGCCCTATCTTCGTTGGCTCGTCTTCGACTGCTCAACGTACTGCCATGTACGCCTCGCAGCCTCAATCCTCGCCGCCTTGATATCATCCTTGATCTGGAATTGGAATTGGTTATTCCCGGTTAGAAAGCGTCTGCGCCAACTTGTTTGTATATAACATGGATTTCCGGCCTTAGAAGAAAAAATTGAATATCATAAAGATGATTCCGCAGTATAAACAAAATATTTCAAAGAAATGGTTTGAACCGGGCTTCATCACTAAAGGATAACAAAAAACCCGCCGGTTGAAACCGGCGGGCTCGATTGTTGCTGTTATTTCACCCAGCCTATCTCAACCTGCCCGCATAGAGCGGAAACCGCTTCATAAGCTGGTTTACCTGACTCTTGATCGCTTTCAGCTTTTCGTCATTTCCGATATTGGCAACTGCATCTGCGATAAAGCCCGCCACAAGTTCCATCTCGGCTTCCTTGAGGCCATGAGAGGTGCAGGCGGGCGTGCCGACGCGGATTCCGGAGGTAACAAAGGGTGAGCGGGTCTCGAACGGAACCGTGTTCTTGTTGACGGTTATTCCGGCCTTGTCCAGCGCCTCTTCGGCCGCCTTTCCGGTAATCTCCGTACCGGAAAAATTGATCAGCATCAGGTGGTTGTCAGTGCCTCCGCTGGTCAGCTTGAAACCGCGCTTCATCAATCCATCGGCCAGCGCCTTGGCATTTTTGACGATCTGCTGCTGATAGAGCTTGAACTCCGGCTGCAGCGCTTCCTTGAAGGCTACCGCCTTGGCCGCGATAATATGCATTAGCGGCCCACCCTGGATTCCTGGGAATATCTGTGAATTAATTGTCTTGGCGAACTCCTCGCGGCAGAGGATCATGCCGCCGCGTGGGCCGCGCAAGGTTTTGTGGGTAGTCGTTGTAACGAATTCGGCGTAGGGGACTGGGCTGGGGTGGAGGCCTGCAGCTACAAGACCTGCGAAATGCGCCATATCGACCATGACTACCGCACCGACCTTGTCGGCGATAGTCCGGAAGGCCGGAAAGTCTATTATACGCGGGTAGGCGCTGGCTCCGACAACGATCATTTTGGGCCTGCATTCTTCGGCAAGCCGTTCGACTTCTGCATAATCGATGGTTTCGGTTTCAGGTGAAACGCCGTAGGGGACGATATTGAACAGCTTCCCGGAAAAGTTGACCGGGCTGCCATGCGTCAAGTGTCCGCCATGCGAGAGATTCATGCCCAATACGGTATCGCCAGGCTTGCAAGCTGCAAAGTAGACCGCCATATTTGCCTGTGAACCGGCGTGCGGCTGAACATTGACATGTTCGGCGCCAAAAAGTTCCTTGGCGCGGTCAATTGCCAGCTGTTCCACTACATCCACATGCTCGCAGCCGCCATAGTAGCGTTTGCCGGGATATCCTTCGGCATACTTGTTGGTCATGATCGAACCTTGAGCCTCCATGACCGCTTCCGATACAAAATTCTCGGAGGCGATCAGCTCCAGATTATACTCCTGACGCTCGGTCTCGTGGCGGATCGCTTCAGCCACCTCTGGATCAAAGCTGCTTAAAATCGACATCATTTCACTCCGTTATATTTCTGTTCCAATGCTGTAATTTTATCGAGGCGCCCCTGATGCCGCCCCCCTTCAAAAGTGGCGTCAAGCCACGCTCCAACAAGGTCGCAAGCCTTCTGCTCATCCAGCACACGACCCCCAAGCACGAGGATGTTGGCGTTATTATGTTCCCTGGCCATACGGGCCATAAAAACATCCGTCACCAATGCCGCACGGATGCCGGGGATTTTGTTGGCGACTATCGACATGCCGATTCCGGTGCCGCAGATAAGTACACCCAACCCGGCTTTGCCGCTTATCACCATTTCGGCGACCTTCTGTCCGAAATCCGGGTAATCTACCGATGCATCGCTGTTTGTTCCGGCATCCGTGACTTCAAGGCCCCTGCGAGTAAGGTAACTATTGAGGGCGGTTTTGAGGTTCAGCCCTCCGTGGTCGCTTCCTATTACAATCATCTGGATAACCGCTCCTGCTATAGCTTTTTGAACAGCAGTGTGGCGTTGGTTCCGCCAAATCCGAGCGAATTGCTCATGGCATATTCGATCTTCGCATCACGGGCCGTGTTTGGAACGTAATCGAGATCGCATTCGGGATCGGGGGTCTCGTAATTGATAGTAGGCGGAACAGCGCCCCTATCCATGGCCAGGCATGTAAATACCGCTTCCACTCCGCCGGCGGCGCCAAGCATATGCCCGGTCATCGATTTGGTGGATGAAACCATCAGTTTGTGTGCATGTTCGCCAAAAACGGATTTGATGGCCAGGGATTCGTTCAGATCGTTAAATGGTGTCGATGTACCGTGAGCATTTATATAGGTCACTCTGTCAGGAGATATCCCGGCGTTCTTCAACGCCATTTTCATGCAGCGCGCAGCCCCTTCGCCGCCGGGAGAGGGAGCCGTCATGTGGTAGGCATCGCCGGTAAGTCCATAACCGACAATCTCGGCATAAATTTTGGCGCCACGTTTTTTTGCGGACTCATACTCTTCCAGGATTAAAATCCCGGCGCCTTCAGCCAGAATAAAGCCGTCTCTTCCCATGTCAAATGGTCGCGAGGCCTTTTCCGGGGTATCGTTATGACTGTCTGACAAGGCCTTCATTGCGGCAAAGCCGCCGATCCCCAAAGGGGTCACAGTTGACTCGGTCCCGCCTGCTATCATCGCGTCCGCATCGCCTCTGGCGATAATATGGAAGGCGTCTCCGATGGAGTGAGTCCCGGTGGCACAGGCAGAGACAGAAGAAAGATTGGGCCCTTTCGCACCATACTTGATCGAGATATGTCCGGGAGCCAGGTTAATGATCAGCATCGGGATAAAGAAAGGGGATATCTTCTTTGCCCCACCCTCATTAAATAAATTGTGATAGCGCTCGATAGAGGGCAAACCGCCAAGACCGGCTCCGACGAGCACCCCAACCCGCTCGGCATTATCGTCGTTGATGATCAGGCCGGAATCTTCCATGGCAAAGTGTGACGCAGCCAGAGAATACTGTATAAAGAGATCCATCTTCTTGATCTCTTTTTTGTCGATGAACTCTTCAGCGTTGAAATCCGAGACCTCGCCGGCAATTTTAACCGGCATATCAGTAGTGTCAAAACGAGTGATCTGCCCGATGCCTGACTTGCCGGACATCAGTGCATTCCAGTTACCGTCATTACCGCATCCGAGTGGTGAAACCACGCCAACGCCTGTAATTACAACTCTTCTCATAATTGGTTACTCCACTGTCAGTAAGTTACAAATTATTTTCTGCGCTTTTCAGTCAGAAAATAATTTGGTTAACGCACTATCCCGTTTATCGGGGTTAGGGTAAACTTATTCAACAATAAGAAACAAGAAAGGGGCCTATTCCTATAAACGGAATTGCAACCCCCCTCTCTCCTTTAAACATATTTCTCAGCTGTGCTCGGTGATATATTCAATCGCGTCGTTCACAGTCTGAATTTTTTCGGCATCTTCGTCCGGGATCTCGATATCAAACTCCTCCTCAAGAGCCATGACCAGTTCAACCGTATCCAGAGAATCTGCGCCAAGATCATCCATGAAGGAAGCCTCCGGCACAACCTGAGCAGCTTCGACTCCCAGCTGTTCCGCAACAATCTCTTTTACTCGTTTAGCAATATCAGACATCTCTCACCTCCATGTGATTTAAACCCTATTCAGGTTTCGTGTGTAAATCGTAGATGCTAATTAAGCATGAAATCTTCAAATGTCAATCGATATTTTACCATTAACCGTTTACATATACATGCCGCCGTTGACCGACAGTACGTGCCCGGTGATATACCCGGATGCCTCGGAGGCCAGGAAGACGACCGCATTGGAGATATCATCCGCGCTACCAAGACGCTCCAACGGAATCTGTGCGGTCAACTCGGCACGAACCTTGTCGGAAAGGGCATCTGTCATGGCGGTAGCGATAAATCCGGGGGCAACGGCATTTACCGTTATATTCCGTTTTGCCATCTCGCGCGCGTTCGATTTGGTCAGGCCGATCAGACCTGCTTTGCTGGCGCAGTAATTCGCCTGCCCGGCATTCCCCATTTGACCGACTACCGAAGCGATATTTATGATGCGTCCGTAGCGTTGCTTGCTCATTACCTTGAAAGCGGCTCTTGTACAGAGAAAAGCGCCCTTCAGGTTGACGTTCAGGACTGCATCCCAATCTTCGTCCTTCATTCTCATAAGAAGACCGTCCCGTGTGATTCCGGCATTGTTTACAAGTATGTCTACTCGCCCGAACGCTTCCGTTGCCTCTTCCATCATCCGCTCCGCATCCCCTGACACGGTCACGTTGCCGACAACCGCCAGCGCCTTGCTGCCGGCGGCCCGCAATTCCTCGACTATTGCATCGGTTGCAGCCTGATCTATATCCACTGCCACGATTGAAGCTCCCTGGGCGGCCAGCGCCAGGGCAATACTTCTTCCAATTCCCCTAGAGGCGCCGGTGATGACTGCAATTTTTTCTTTAGGCATGGTCACTCCTCCAATTAATTGTTTTTATCTGCAAAGGTCGCTTTCAGCTCAGCCTCTGTGACAAGCTTGCCTTCAACAAAAGCTTTGGTGTTGAAGTTCCAGATACCTCTTTTACATCCGGTAACTTCGATTTCAAAGCGGAGTTGGTCGCCGGGCAGAACCGGTTTACGAAATCTGGCATTGTCTATTCCTACAAAGTATGTGACTTTGGAGCGAACGCTTTCGTCGGAAGAGTAGGCGAGGATGCCGGCCACCTGTGCCATCGCTTCGATGATCAAAACACCGGGCATAACGGGATGCCCCGGAAAGTGCCCCTGAAAGAACGGTTCATTTATGGTTACGTTTTTAATCCCGACAATGCTCTTCCCGATTTCCATCTCGACGATTTTGTCAACGAGCAGAAAAGGGTAGCGATGCGGCAATATTTTCATGATTTCATTGATGTTCAGCATGTTTGGTTCCCTTTCTTTACCGTAAGTTGTCATAAACCATCCAGAAGCATAAATTTGGATATATTATCAGGCGGTCAGAGTTTTCAGCGTAGCCAGGTCTTCAACATTGAATGTTGCCACCTCTCTGTTTATTCGTTTCACCAGGCCGGACAGAACCTTGCCAGGACCGACTTCAATAAATCTGGTTACTCCGATGGCTATCATGGCAGTGACGGACTGCTCCCAGAGTACCGGGGCGCAAACCTGTGAAACAAGCAGATCGCGCACCCTCCCCTTCTCGCTGTTGGCGGACGCCTCCACGTTACTGAAAACCGGAACAAGCATGTCGCCGTAACTTACACTGTCCAGTACCAGGGCCAAACGCTCGGCGGCCGGTTTCATCAAGGCACAATGGAAGGGTGCGCTGACCGGAAGCAGCATGGACTTTTTAAATCCTCGATTCCTGGCCGTCTCGATAGCACGGGCAACAGCGGATACGCTGCCGGCAATCACGATCTGTCCGGGAGAATTAAAGTTGGCGGGAGAAACGACATCACCTAGAGCAGAATCCTTGCAGATTTCTTCCAGCAGATCCTTTTCAATGCCCAACATTGCCGCCATACTGCCGGTTCCAACCGGAACCGCCTCCTGCATGAAGGTGCCTCTGGCTCGGACGATTCTAACGGCATCGGCAAAATTGAGAGCGCCGGAGCAGACCAGAGCCGAGTACTCTCCCAGGGAGTGGCCGGCAAGATAATCCGCCTTCACCCCCGTCTCCAGTTCAATAACACGCAATACGGCAATACTTGCCGTAAGTATTGCCGGCTGTGTGTTTGCGGTCAGCTTCAGTTCGTCATCGCCGCCTGAAAAACAGATGGAGGAGAGCTTGAAACCCAAGGCATCGTCGGCCTCTTCAAAGATATGACGGGCTACCGGGAAATTATTCGACAACTCCTTCCCCATACCTGGGTACTGTGAACCCTGGCCTGGGAATATAAAAGCCGTTACGCTCATTTATAGGCCTTTCTATTCAGTGTCACTTTAAACTTGATTCGAATCGAGTTGCCATCTAAGCATGGCTGAAGCATACGTGAAACCGCCGCCAAAGGCATCCAGCAGAATCGTATCCCCTTTTTTAAGCCTTCCCTGCCGGTTGGCTTCGTCAAGTGCAATCGGAATCGAAGCCGCGGAGGTGTTGCCGTAGTTATGCAGGTTGATGAACAACTTTTCCATCGGGATTCCAAGACGTTTAGCAGTGGCATTGACAATACGTATATTTGCCTGGTGAGGTATGAACATGGAGAGTTCCGAGGCTTTCATGCTGTTGGCTTCCAGGGCGGCCATTGCAGCTTCCTCCATGGCCTTTACCGCGTGCTTGAAGACTTCATTCCCCTCCATGTTGATGAAAAAAAGTTTTGAATCGATAGAGCGGTCGGAGGCTGGATTACGACTGCCGCTCCCCGGTTGGTAAAGCAGGTTCCAATGAGAGCCATTACTGAAGATGTGAGTGGAAAGGATGCCGTTCAACTCCTCAGAAGCCTCGACGATTGCGGCTCCGGCGCCGTCACCGAACAGTATGCAGGTATTTCTGTCACTCCAGTCTACAATACGCGACAGGACTTCGGCTCCGATCACAAGCGCCTTTTTGATCTTTCCGGAACGAATGAAACTTTCGGCGATCGAAAGTCCGTAGATGAAGCCCGAGCAGGCTGCCGAAACATCAAATGCGACCGCATTGTGAGCGCCCAGTTCGTTCTGGATAATACAGGCTGTGGAAGGAAATGGAAAATCGGGGGTAACGGTGCCGATGATTATCAGATCAAGCTCTTCGGGCGAGATGCCGGACATTGAAAGCGCCCTACGGGCGGCTTCTGAGGCGAAGGTTGAGGTGTATTCACCCGCAACCGCAATACGCCGCTCCTTGACCCCCGTTCTGGAAACGATCCAATCATCGGATGTGTCCACCATCAGCTCAAGATCGGCATTGGTGAGGATTTTTGACGGCAGCGATGAACCTGTTCCTGTTATTCTGGCATTCACCCTGGCATCTCCACAGATATCCTTTTAGTCGATTGAAGCTGATTTGGAAGCATCTCGTTGAATAGAGACCGCGTAGTTTTCAGTAAGTTTTTCTACAACATGTTCGGTAACACCGCTTCTGGCGTACTCATGTGCAAAACGGATGGCATTTTTGATAGCCTTGACGTTGGAACCGCCATGACAAATCATTCCAACTCCGTTTATTCCAAGGAGCGGAGCACCGCCATACTCGGAATAATCGACTATTTTCCTGAAGCGGTTAAAAGCTCCCCTGACAAACAGGTAACCCAGCTTTGATACCCAGCTCTTGACGATTTCACCCTTCAGCATCCTGCCGGCCGCATCCGCCAAACCTTCTGAAAGCTTCAGAACCACATTTCCGACAAATCCGTCGCAGACAACAACCTCTACGGTCCCTTTGAATATGTCTCGCCCTTCAACGTAACCCGTATAGTTGAGAGAAGTATTCTTCAGAATGGCGTGGGTTTCCCGTGTAAGTTCATTCCCTTTGGAATCCTCTTCACCGTTGGACAGTAGCCCGACTGTCGGATTTGCAATACCCATTACATACCGGGCGTAGACTTCACCCATGATTGCAAACTGCGCAAGGTGAAGAGGCTTGCAGTCCACATTTCCTCCTACATCAAGTACAAGCGTCTTTCCCTTGAGAGTCGGAAAAATTGTCGCAATGGCCGGGCGGTCTATACCGCTGATCCGCTTGAGCACAAACATTCCGACAGCCATTGTCGCACCTGAATTACCGGCGCTTACAGCCGCACATGCCTTCTCGTCGCGGACCAACTCGAAGGCCAGGCGAACGGATGAATTTTTCTTTTTGCGTACGGCATCCGAGGCTGAATCATGCATGCCGATTACTTCACCGGCGTGAAAAATATCGATGTCAAGATCGCTCACGACATGCTTGGCCAATTCGGCCTGAATCCGTTCGCGATCACCAACCAGAGTGACCGGAATACCGAATTCCCGGCAAGCGGCAACCGCTCCTTCCACCTCAATGACCGGAGCATTGTCTCCGCCCATTGCGTCAACAGCAACTCTCATCTGTACCGGTAATGACACAGGATTGGAGATTACTGCGCTTTGGAAAGATTAATGACTTCTTTACCCTTGTAGGTTCCGCAGGTCGGGCAGGCACGGTGCGGCAGCTTGGGTGCTTTGCACTGGGGGCAGGTCGATAATGACTGGGTTGTCAGGAAGTCATGCGCCCTTCTCATGTTTTTGCGTGATTTGGATGTTTTTTTCTTGGGTACTGCCATGTTATTTCTCCTTTTTCCGGTAGTTCGCTACGGGGCGACAACTTTTAGTAAGTTAGAAATCATTTTCTCTGCTTTTTGGCAGAAAAAGATTTCGTTAACGCACTTATCCTGTTTATCAGGGTATGTTATCTAGACACTTTGAAATCTTTCAGCGCACTGAATTTAAGACTAACAGCTTCATTGCTGCATGAACATTGAGAGCTGTTCAGATCGATGCCACACACCTGGCACAACCCTTTACAGGATTGACTGCAAAGAGGTTTGAGAGGGATCTCCATTGCAACCTGTTCTTCAATCTCGTGGGTCAAATCAATTTCATCACCAGAGTAGGTTGAAGAGATAAGGTCCTGTTCCCCAAGTTCGATCTCATCTTCATCAATATAATCTTTGACATCTTTGCGAAAGAAAATTGTGAAGTTGCAGTCAATCAGGGAGTCGTAATCGGCCAGGCACCTGGAACATGAAAACATTACCGGCACGGAAACAGTGCCGGTCGCCCTAAGATGATCGAATTCCCGGACGACCGATATTTCACCACGGATTGGACCATTAAATTTGCAACAGCGGTCCCTCTGCATTTCAGCAAGCAGCTGAAATGATTGCACAGGCTCTTCAAAGCTAAGTAACAAAGGCTTGTCCAGAATGTGATCAACGGCAATTTTCACGCCCAGCACCCACCTCTGGCAACATCGAATTCAAAGCAAATCAGTATAGTTAATACGCTCTATTTGTCAAGAAATTACTTGTAGTATTGATTCTGCCAAAACAGTCCAACCGGCTACGGACTTCTGCAGTCAGGTCAGGTGGCAACGCATCCCATGAAAAACGCCATTCCCAATTTCCAAAAGCGGTGCCGGGCACATTCATGCGGGACTCATTGCCAAGCTTCAGCAGATCCTGAAAAGGAAAAATTACCGTGTCTGCAACGGACATGAGCGCCACATGAGTCATAGCCTCCTGGAGTTCAACACCTTTTGCTCCCAGATACTGCTGCACCCTGCTGCGCTGGGGATCTGAAAGTGAGCCTAACCAGCCGGCAGTAGTGTCATTATCATGGGTACCGGTGTACACAACGCATTCTTTTATGTGATTATGAGGCAAGTATGGATTGGATGGGCCGGAATCGAAGGCAAACTGAAGTATCTTCATGCCCGGAAAACCGTAACGGTCACGAAGCGCTTCAACTTCGGGGGTGATAACCCCAAGATCCTCAGCGATGATCGGCAGAGGCCCAAGAGAGGAAAAAACCGTATCGAAAAGATCTGCTCCAGGCCCTTTGATCCATTGCCCCTTCTCCGCAGTCCGGTGGGAAGCCGGGACATGCCATGCGGCTTCGAAACCGCGAAAATGGTCTATACGCACGATGTCGTAAATTTCAAATATGGAGCGAAATCGATCGACCCACCAGGAGTACCCCTCATGCTTCATCAGATCCCAGTCATACAGCGGGTTTCCCCATAACTGTCCGGTCTTGCTGAAATAGTCCGGCGGCACTCCGGCTACTTCGACAGGTTTGCCCCTGGAGTCCAGTTGAAAAAGATTACGCCGACTCCAGACATCGGCCGAGTCGAAAGCCACAAAAATCGGAATATCCCCTATTATTTTGATTCCCTGAGCAGTTGCATACCTTCGCAGAGCCTTCCATTGCCTGAAAAACTGCCACTGCATATATTTCTGCAGGCCGATCTCCGGACCTAACTCTACAGAAGTTTTCTCAAACATTGAAGGTGTCAGCATAGAGAGCTCTTTTGGCCATTTATCCCAACTCTTCCCCTTCTGGATATTTTTAATCGCCATAAAAAGGGCATAATCATGCAGCCAGCGGGTTGTGTCGCAGAAGTGCCAGAATTCCCTCTTGCGAGGTGTCTCTTCCTCCGCCAGAAACGCTGAACCCGCCTGCTGCAGAAGCTTTAATTTCAATTCGGAAACGGCATTAAAATCGACTCTGCTCTCATTTGAATTAAGACTGCAGCAATCTGCTGCTGAAAGATCGCCTTCATCCGCGATCTGTTCAAGATCTATCAACAAAGGATTTCCGGCAAAAGCCGAAAAAGCCGAATAAGGGGAGTTGCCGCAGGCTGGCGGCGTAAGAGGAAGCAGTTGCCAGTAAGACATCCCCATACTGGATATAACATCAATAAAACGGCGGGCATCGGCTCCCATCGACCCTATACCGCCAGGGCCGGGCAATGATGTAGGATGAAGTAGAACACCACATGTACGCTTGGTCAACATCCGGACCTCCTAAATTATTAATCCTGGTTATCTACAGACATCAAGTTGCAAGATAAAATATTTCCCCCCTCCCTTGACGGACTCAAAGGGCCTAAAGGAGGGGGTTAGGGGGTTGGTGAAGCTGCAACATATTGATTTCATTGCAACTTCCCCCCTACCCTAACCCTTCCCAGCCAGGGGGGAGGGGATTGATTCTGCATTACTTGAGTTAAGTGCATAAGCAGATAATTAATTTCAACCTGAAACTAAACGGACACGTTATCACTTATAACTATGCTACTGTTCGGACCGGATGCCCCGCTTTTGTGCAATGCCTTTTCAGCATACATCCGATCATCCGCCTGCTTCCAGATTTTGGAGAGCTGGGCGCTGGAGTGCGCTGTAGCTGTCCCTATAGAAAAGCGCACCGGAAGTTTTTTCTCATTTTCATTGAAACTTGCCTGGCATTCACGTAATCGCTCCACAAGAAGTCCGGCTTTCTCTTCGTTTGTCTCCGGAAGCAATATTGCAAACTCGTCACCGCCGATACGGGCCACTAGTTCATTCTCCTGGAATGCCTCTCTCATGACCGCCGAAGCCGCCATAATCAAACGATCTCCTATTTCGTGCCCCTGCAAGTCGTTGACCTGCTTCAATCCATCCAGGTCGATGATAATAACGGTTACGGGGAAAGAAAGCCCCAGTTGCATACGGCTGAACTCCCCATCGAAATAGGCGCGATTACGCAAACCGGTCATGCCATCATGTGTATTCTGGAATTTCAATTGCTCCTCGGCCCCCTTGCTGGCCGATATATCTTCAATCATACAGACAACATAGCGGGGGTTGCCAGAGTTGTCACGCACGACAGAAACGCTCAGCATTCCCCATATTACTGTCCCATAATTGGAAACAAAGCGCTTTTCAATCTGGTAAGATTTCCGCCAACCCTCAAGCATGCTCTGGTATAGGTCCCTGTCTATTTCATAATCGTCAGGAAAGGTAATCTCCTTGATGTTAAGAGATTCCAGCTCGTTACCCATATATCCAATGAGGTTCTCCATCATCAGATTGACTTTGACGATCTGCCCTTCCGGAGTCAATAACATCGATCCGACCAACGCATTATCAAATACGGCCCAGAAACTCTCCTCGCTATCACGGTGCGCCTTGAAAATAAGTTGCACGCGTACCCAGTTGCTATAAAAATACCACGAGATAAAAAGCGACATGAGGAAGAAGAGAAAAACCACTGTTAATATTTTAGCGTTTTCACTATGCCACGCAGCAAGATAGTCCCTGGTGGCGAGGCCGACGTTTACGAACAGAGAGCCATCGGAAATCTCGCGAAACGTATATGTTCGCTCAATACCGTCCACCGGGTTTATTGCCTTGTAAGTTTTATTGTTTTGCCCGGATTCGACCGTTTCTTTAAGCTTATCCGAAACGCTCTTTTCTCCAGGAGGAGCGGTGACTATTCCTTCTGCTCTGGAATAACGGGCGACAAGGGACAAATCCTTGTTTCCAAGCGCAATAGAGCCGTCTTTGCCTAAATTGATTGAGGCAAAAACCTTGAGGAGATACTCCGGCCTGATCGTGCCTAACAGCACTCCGGCAAAGGAGCCGTCCAACCGATTAAGGCGTCTGGCAAGCTTAACATTCCATTCCCCTCTGGAACCTCCACGATTCAGCTCTGAAAAAACAAGCTTTACATTCGGTGTGTCACGCAATTTTATGAAGTATTCCAGATCTGCAATGTTTTCCGGTTCACCTGCCGCATCGCCGGCGGCGAACCTTATTTTTCCCTCTGCATCAGATATCCGTACAGTATCTATTTCCAACAGGTTAGTTTTTTTCCGAGCGATAAACGAATTCAGACTCTTGGCATCTATTCCGCCGCGCACCGTTTCTCTTTGAATTTCGTCGGCAACAACAACCATGGCCAGATCAATCTTGTCGATTACGCCATGTAAATATTCCGCTGAAATGCGCGAAAGGTTCTGGGTGTTGAGAGCCGCGCTTTCTTCATACTGAATCTTGCTTTGATGTATTGAAATCCAGGTGAGGGCAATAATGAACAAATTGACCAGCAGGACTCCCGCCACCAGTCGCGCGATCAAGACTTTTGAAGATGTTCCGTCGCCAGATTCAGCGGTAATCCCGTTAGTCAAGAGTATCTCCAATTAAAGCGGCTTTCTATCGGCATCTATTTTTATAGGAAAAGAATCCTTTGGGAATGTAGAACAGCTTGACGGCCTGCATGAGTGCAGCGACAGCGGCTCTTCTCCTTAAATCGGTGAAGATGAGCGTTTTTGGCGATTTTTCCCGCAGTTTTGCGCAGTATAATACACTGATTAGCATTTTCAAGCAATTTAGTCTGCAAAGCAGGAAATAGATCAACATTTAACTTAAAAACTGCAGTTTAGCCACAGAGACCCAGAGACACAGAGGAAATCACAGAGTTTTTTAAAATATTATCAAAACCAAAATGGTGAAGAGATATTAGTAATAAAAACGGTTTCACCTTTTGAAATGTTTATCTCCGTGCCCCGCTTAGAAGCGCCTATTTTTGGCTGTGACTCTGTGGCAAATGCTTTTTTCTAGGTTTTTAAGTATATCGAAAAGTACAAAGAGTCCCCAGCAGGCTGCCGATGCTGCTAATATCCTCACTCTCCTTGCCGGTTCAGGCGGCAGCCAGTCCATAGAGAGCCCGACAGTAAATGCTGCTTCTATTCCAATTCTATGTAAAGCGGCTTGACATCCGGCAACTCCGTGCTTAACTCATAAGCAGACGATTATAAAAAAAGTAACCCTGACGAAAGAAGATTGGCGCCGAAAAGAAGGCAGATAACCCTTTCCGGATGGAAACTTACCAACAAAAGGGGCAGGAAATGGACTTCAACAGATTGACTCAAAAATCACAGGAAGCTTTTGCAGAAGCGCAAAACAAGGCGGTTGCGTACGGACATGTAGAGGTTGATGCCGAGCATCTGCTCTGGGCTCTTCTCGATCAATCCGAGGGGTTGGTCCCACGCCTGCTTCAGCGGATGGACATTCGCCCTGATATGGTAAAAAAAGAGATCGAGTCCGAACTTGACCGTAAACCACGAGTTTCCGGACCCGGCGCAGAGGCTGGTAAAATATACGTTTCGCAGCGCCTCTCCCGAACAATGGTGGCGGCCGAGAATGAGGCCAAACGCCTCAAGGACGAGTACGTCTCGGTAGAACACCTGTTCATGGCACTGCTGGCAGAGGGGGATAAGGTTCCGGCCGGGCGTATCCTCAAGCAGGCTGGAATCACGCACGAACGCTTCTTGAAGGCGTTGACCGAGGTGCGCGGCAGTCAACGGGTGCAGAGCGCCAATCCCGAGGCGACGTATGAAGCGCTTGAAAAATACGGTCGCGATCTCGTAAAGATGGCCCGCAACGACAAACTTGATCCGGTGATCGGGCGCGATGAAGAGGTGCGCCGTGTGATCCGGGTACTTTCCAGAAAGACCAAGAATAATCCGGTGCTGATCGGCGAACCGGGAGTCGGTAAAACGGCAATTGTGGAAGGTTTGGCACAGCGTATCGTGCGGGGCGACGTGCCGGAAGGTCTAAGGGACAAGACCATCTTTGCCCTCGACATGGGAGCTTTGGTGGCAGGAGCCAAGTACCGAGGCGAGTTTGAGGAACGCCTGAAAGCGGTGCTAAACGAGGTTAAGGAAGCTGCCGGACAGATCATCCTCTTCATTGATGAACTGCATACCATCGTCGGAGCAGGAAAGGCCGAAGGGTCGATGGATGCAGGCAACATGCTGAAACCGATGCTGGCCCGTGGTGAGTTGCACTGTATCGGCGCAACCACCCTCGATGAGTACCGTCAGCATATCGAAAAAGATGCGGCGCTGGAACGGCGCTTTCAGCCGGTGCTGGTGGAACAGCCCACCGTCGAAGATACAATCTCAATTCTGCGCGGACTTAGAGAGCGCTTTGAAGTACATCACGGCATCAAGATCCAGGACGCGGCGCTGGTAGCTGCCGCCACCCTCTCCAACCGCTACATCACCGAGCGTTTCCTGCCGGATAAGGCTATCGACCTTGTGGATGAAGCTTGTGCGATGCTCCGGACCGAGATGGATTCCCTCCCTTCCGAATTGGACACCATAAGCCGGCGTGTGATGCAATTGGAGATCGAAGAGGTAGCACTCAAAAAGGAAAAAGACCTGGCCAGCAAGGAGCGATTGGAGGCGCTGCGCCGGGATCTGGCCGATGACCGGGCAAAAGCAGCCACAATGAGAGCCCAGTACGATTCCGAAAAATGCGCAATACAGCGGGTACAGGGGTTGCGCGAACATATCGAAAAGACCAGGCGCGACATCGAACAGGCCGAACGATCCAGCAATTTGGAGTTGGCGTCCAAACTGAAATATTCAGAACTCCCCGGCCTGGAGACCGCCCTTAAAAACGAAGAGGCGATCCTGAACGAGAAGCAGGGTGGTCAGAAACTGTTGAGGGAAGAGGTAACCGAGGATGAAATTGCAGAGATAGTTGCACACTGGACCGGCATTCCTGTAACGCGGCTTGTCGAGGGCGAGCGGGAAAAACTGCTGCGACTGGAAGATATTCTGCACCAGAGGGTGATAGGGCAGGATGAGGCGGTACAGCTGGTTTCAGACGCCGTTCTGCGGGCGCGTTCCGGCATCAAGGACCCTCGCCGGCCGATCGGTTCGTTCATCTTTCTGGGACCGACAGGTGTTGGAAAAACAGAGCTGGCAAGGACTCTTGCCGAAGCGCTGTTCGACTCTGAGGAAAACATGGTGCGGATCGACATGTCCGAGTATATGGAGAAGTTTGCCGTTTCGCGACTGATCGGAGCTCCTCCCGGATATGTAGGCTACGAGGAGGGGGGGCAACTGACCGAGGCGGTGCGGCGTAAACCGTATTGCGTACTTTTATTCGACGAAATCGAGAAAGCCCATCCGGATGTCTTCAACATCCTGCTTCAGATCCTGGACGATGGCCGGGTGACAGACAGCCATGGCCGCACCGTCAGCTTCAAGAACACGGTTATTATCATGACCTCCAACATCGGCGCCCCTTACCTGCTGGAAGGGATTACCCCGGACGGAGAAATCAGGGAAGAGGCCCGCAAGGCGGTGATGAACGAACTCAAGATCAGCTTCAGACCCGAATTCCTGAACCGGGTCGATGACATCGTGCTCTTTAAACCGTTACACCTGAACGAGGTCGCAAAGATCGCCGGACTGCTTGCCGAGCAGCTGAAACAGCGCTTGAAAGAACAACGTATAACTCTCTCGATTTCAGACGAAGCTTTGAGCTTTATAGCCCGGGCCGGCTACGATCCGGTGTATGGCGCCCGGCCCCTTAAGCGCTTTTTGCAGAGGGAGCTGGAGACACGCGTGGCAAGAGCAATTATCGGAGGTGTTGTGGCGGAGGGGGGCACGCTACGGGTGGAAGTGGTGGATGGGATACTGACTTTGAAATAACGTTTACAGATACTGTCCATTCACCAGATTGATCGGCGCGCCTGCCTGAAACGCAGCCACATTTGCGGTTACGATCTCCATCAACCGCCTGCGGGCAGCCAACGAAGCCCAGGCAATATGCGGGGTAATAATACAGTTGGGAGCTGTCAGCAACGGATTGTCCGCCAGCATCGGTTCCTGGGCTACCACATCCAGCCCCGCTCCGGCAATTTTTCCATTTCTGAGCGCGTTCGCCAGATCATTTTCATCGACCAACCCCCCCCTTGCCAGGTTGAGCAGATATGCGGCCGGCTTCATTTTTCCAAGCAGGCCTGCATTGACAAAACCGGCATTATCCTGGGTCTGCGGGCAGTGGAGGCTCACCACGTCGGCTGAAGCAAACAGCTCCTCAAGAGAAACAAAACGGACCGGAACCGCACCGGAGTCAAGTGGAATCCTGGGCGTGTATACAATCAGATTCATCCCGAAGGCTTTTGCAATCCTGGCTACGGCTCTTCCAATAGCTCCGTACCCCACGATTCCTATGGTCAGACCATCCAGCTCGATCAGAGGCGTCTTCCAGAAAGAGTGATCGGGGCACCTGACCCACTCGCCCTCCTTTACAGCTGCATCGTGCAAACCGACCTGCATTGACAATTCCAGCAGCAGGGCAAAAGCGGTCTGGGCAACTGACTCGGTTGAATAGGCAGGAACATTGGAAACCGGAATTCCAAGCTTCCCGGCAGCCGCAACATCAACATTGTTATATCCTGTGGCCAGCATGGAAATATATTTAAGCTTCGGCAGTGCCAGCAGCGCTGCCTCATCCAGCTTGACCTTGCTGACAAGAAGAATATCCGCTTCAGCGGCGCGTTCGAGTTTCAGCTCCGGCGGTGTGCGGTCATAGATCGTACAGTCGCCAAATTCCTCCAGCCGGGTCCAGGGGTTGTCTCCCGGGTTTATGGTGTAGCCGTCCAGAACGACAATCGATTTGGAGTTTGGCATGTTGTCTACTCCTTGCCGGCAGTGGCGGCAGAGTTCTCTTCCGTGGCAGATTCAGCAACGTCCGTTTCTTCGGCTGTTTCAGTCCCGTCTTCATTTCGCTCTGTTTTGCGGTTTTTCTTTTCATCTTTTTTCTTCTGCCGCTCCAGCTCTTTTTTACGCTTTTCAAATGAATAATTAGGTTTGGCCATCGTAATTCCTTTCTGGATTAGTGACAATCAGCTTTCATCACGCGGTATGATTACTTTTGGAGAGATAATAATCGTAACTACCTTCATACACCCGCATCTCGCCATGATCAACCTCAAAGACGCGGTTTACGAGCATTCGCAGAAAATAGCGGTCATGGCTGACAAGAACGATTGTCCCGCCAAAATTTATCAGGGTTTCCAACAGAATCTCGCGTGAACGGATGTCCAGGTGGTTGGTCGGTTCGTCCAGAATCAGAAAATTTACCGGACGCGCCAGAATGGTGGCCAGCACCACCCTGCTCTTTTCTCCGCCGGAAAGATTTTCGATACGCTTGTCAACCGAATCTCCAGAGAAGAGAAAAGCCCCCAACAGATTGCGGATCACGCCAATATTTGCGAGCGGCATGGCATCCTGCAGGGTTTCGAAAACCGTCTTCTTAGGGTCCAGCAGCTCCATGGCATGCTGACTGAAATATCCGATCTCGACATTAGCCCCGATGCTCATGCTACCGGTCGTAGCTTCGGTCTGTCCGGCCAATATCTTGAGAAAGGTCGATTTGCCGGCGCCGTTCACGCCGACAACGGCGACCTTGTTCGATCTGCGCACCATTCCGTCAACTCCGCTGAAGACCTTTATTTCCTGGCCATCGGGCGTGATCCAGACCTTTCCCAGACCATTGAAGGCAGCAACGTCATCACCACTGCGGGGCGGTTCGGCAAAACTGAATCGAACGGTGCGCTCTTCAGCCGGAATTTCTATCCGATCTATCTTTTCAATCTTCTTGACCCTTGACTGCACCTGGGCGGCATGGGAGGCGCGGGCGGCAAAACGGGCGATGAAATCCTCTTCCTTGGCCAGCATCTCCTGCTGGCGCTTGTGGGAAGCGATCAGCTGTTCAAAACGGATGTCGCGCTCCCTCTCATAAAAGTCATAATTGCCGCCATAGGTGGTGACACTCCTGTTTGCAACCTCGATGATTCGCGTGACAACACGATTCATGAAGTCCCGATCGTGGCTGGTCATCAACAGGGCGCCTTTGAATTCTGACGAGAGCCACTCCTCCAGCCAGATGATAGATTCCACATCAAGGTGGTTGGTCGGTTCATCCAAGAGCAGAATATCAGGTTTGAGCGTCAGTATCCCGGCAAGGGCGATGCGCATTTTCCAGCCGCCGCTGAAAGATTCTACCGGTTGGTTGTATCGATCAGATCCTATTCCAAGCCCGGTCAGTACGGCCTGTGCGCGTGAATCCAGATCGTACCCCTCCATATGTTCAAACTCCTCTACCGCTGTTCCGTAACGCTCCAGCAGAGCCGTCATTTCATCATCCGGCATAGGCTCGCACATCGCCGATTCCATGCTCTTCATTTCGGACGCAAGCCTTACCGTGGCCTCACATGCAGCCATCACCTCCTCAAGAGCCGTCCGCCCTGACATATCGCCTACATCCTGCGAAAAATAGCCGATCGTACTCTTCTTGGCAATTATCAGTTCACCGGCATCAACCTCTTCCTGACCGGTAATGATTCTGAATATAGTAGTTTTGCCGGCGCCGTTGGGACCGACCAGACCGGTATGGGTGCCGGGCAGAATTTGAAAACTGGCATCGCGAAAGAGAATCTGCGAGCCATGCTGCCTGGTGATGTTGGACAGATGTACCATTATTGTAAAGTTCTCCCCGTTTCTATTCGTTATTAATGTCGGCAGCCTGAAGATCTATTTCTGAATTTTCAAGGGCGCCCGGAATTTCGACCAGCCATACAAAGGGGATCATACCATAGTTCCAGGCCAGGCAGAGCCGACGATACCCGGAAAAGAGCAGAGCGTCGTCGTTGCTTGTCAGGATGATGGGCGCCTTGAGGGCGAGATTGCCGGCACTCTGCAGGTCATCCTCCATCCTCGAATAACTTCTTCTGTAGCTTCGTTTGGCGCGGGCTAAATAGTTCCGGTAATCCTCGTAGCAGTGATAGGAAAGATAAACAGGAATTTCACCGATCCGGTCGGAACGGGGATACGGAACCAGTCTGCCGGACTCAAAACGGGAGACGACCCGCTCCCAGGTAACAAAATGCGATCTGTACCACTCCTGCTTGGCCGGATGACTGAAAAACTCCCACCGCTCCTCTTCAATGTCGGGGGGTAGCCAGCGGATTGTGAGGGCTGAACTTGAAATCATGCTATCTCCATCGAATAAAAAACCACAGGGCGAGTAACCCTGTGGTTAAGGTAACATATTTTATCGAATTACGTTAAAAGGCGTAAACGAATTTAAACCAGAGGTTGTCCCCCTGAGGCCGGTTATAGGCAGCCGTTTCGAAGAGGTATTTCAGGTTGAAGCTCATGTTTTTGTAATCGTACTTGAGAGCCGGACCAAGGGCAAGCACACTCCCCTTATGATTCTGTACCGTGACTCCATTCAATTCGTCGCTGGTCACCTGCTGGTAATAATAACCGGCGGCGCCAATCGTAAATTTGTCTATTTTTTTGCCGAGAGCGTAATCGATGTGCAACTCCTGCCCGGAAAGATAGTTGGTATCACTGTTCTTGGTGTTGATGTCGTACATCAATTTGCCGGACACCTCGTACCCGCTGTCAGTGATGAATGTCCCGGCGATAATCGGCTCAAAGGTCCAGTAGTTCCTC